>JAKAQU010000065.1 GCA_021819535.1 Pseudomonadota bacterium
GCGTCGCCTCGTAAAGCTGCAAGCGTCCGTCGCGATAAATGCGGAAAACGTCGCGAATGTTGCCGGATTGGAGATGTTCGCCCATCGCCGCGCGGCCGAAAATCAGCATCTCCACCCCGACAAATACCGCATCCCCGGCCAAAGAAATCGTCGTTCCACGCGATAACGCGCAGCCATTGAACAGAATGCTCTCCTGCGGCAGCCATTCGAGATGTGCGCCGGGCGCGAGCGTCATCGTGTTGGCAACACGTGCCGGCACATCGAGCGCGAGCGCACGGTAGAACCGCTCAGCGGCGGGTGCTGCGATGATCGCGTGCGCTCCTTCGGCGAGCGAGATGTCGAGCGATAATCGATCACCGCCCGCAACCCCGCCCGAGACATTGAGGAGCAGCGTCTCCGGCCAATCCGCGCTCTCTGGCCGTGGGAAGCGCGCCTTGAGGCAGCCCTTCTGATAAAGCGTTGCCAACGCGGTTTTTCCCGCGCGCTCGCGAAACGAGAGCCGCACCGCCCCCTCCGCGCGCTCGCGCCGGATCGCGGCCAGATCAGACAGAGAGGCGGCGGCGGACATCCGCGTGATCAAGCTCCTCGGCGCGACCTGCAAGCACGATCGCGCCGCGCTCCATCACGGCGATGCTCTGCGAAAGATCGCGGGCGAAATCGAAATACTGCTCGACCAGTAGAATGGCCATTTCGCCGCGCGAACGCAACAGCCGGATAACCCGCCCGATATCCTTGATCACGCTCGGTTGTATCCCCTCCGTCGGCTCGTCGAGCACGAGAAGCCGCGGCCGTGTGATGAGGGCGCGGGCGATCGCGAGCTGCTGCTGCTGTCCGCCCGAAAGATCGCCGCCACGCCGGCGCAGCATGGTCTTCAATACCGGAAAGAGATCGAAAATCTCATCGGGGACGCGCCGCGCGCCGCGCGCCAGCACCGCAAAGCCGGTTTCGAGATTCTCGGCAACCGTCAGCAGGGGAAAAATGTCGCGCCCCTGCGGCACATAGGCAATGCCGCGCCGCGCCCGGTCATACGTCGCAAGCCGGGTGATATCCTCGCCTTCCCACCGTATCGCCCCGCGCGTAACCGGATGCGCGCCGATCACCGCGCGCAGCAAACTGGTCTTGCCAACCCCGTTCCGCCCGAGGAGGCATGTCACTTCCCCGCGCGTTGCCTGGAGCGATACAGAACGGAGCGCGATCGCGGCACCGTAATGGAGATCGACATCCGCAATTTCGAGCATCATCCGTATTTCACCGCCTTTTCAACGCCCAAGATAGACCTCGACGACGCGTGGATCATTGCTGACGTGATCGATGCTCCCTTCCGCAAGCACCGATCCCTCGTGCAATACCGTGACTTTGACGTCGAGCGCACGGACGAAATCCATGTCGTGTTCGACGACGACGACACTTTTGCTGCGGTTGATATCGCGAAGAAGGCGCGCGGTCTCGGCGGTTTCAGCGTCGGTCATGCCGGCGACCGGCTCGTCCACCAGCAGAAGATCGGGTTCCTGAGCCAGCAGCATGCCGATTTCCAACCACTGCTTCTGACCATGGGAAAGATCGCCGGCACGACGATGGCGATGTTCAACGAGGCGGATGATATCGAGAAGCTCCTCGACGCGCATGCGTTCGGCGGCAGATTCGCGCGCGAACAAGGCATGCCGCGGCGCACGGTTTCCGGCGAGCGCGAGCAAAAGATTCTCATGGACCCCAAGGGGCTCGAAAACCGTCGGCTTCTGGAATTTCCGCCCGATGCCAAGGGCTGCGATCGCCGGTTCATCGAGCCTCGTGAGATCGGTGTCGGTGCGAAAAATCACCGCGCCGGAATCGGGGCGCGTTTTGCCGGTAATCACATCCATCATCGTCGTCTTGCCGGCGCCGTTGGGGCCGATCACAGCGCGCATTTCGCCGGGAGCGAGCACGAGCGAGAGATTGTTGAGGGCACGAAAACCATCGAAACTGACACTGACGCCGTCGAGATAGAGGATGCTGCCCGAGACGCCGCTCATGCCGCCCGCGCCTTCGTCGCCGGAACCTCTGACAGGGCGGCCACGGGTTTCGCCTCAAACAAGCGAACGAGACCGCGCGGCAGGAACAGCGTCGTCAGGATGAAGAGTCCGCCCAGCGCGTAAAGCCAGAAATCCGGCAGGGCGCTGGTGAAATACGTCTTACCGAGATTGACGAGAACGGCCCCGATGATGGCGCCTGTCAGCGTGCCGCGTCCGCCGACCGCAACCCAGATCACCGCCTCGATCGAATTGGCTGGTGAAAACTCGCTCGGATTGATGATGCCGACCTGAGGCACATAAAGAGCGCCACCGATGCCGGCGATGACCGCCGAGAGAACGAAGACGAATAATTTGTATGATTCCGGGCGGTAGCCGAGGAATCGGGTGCGGCTTTCGGCATCCCGCACGGCGATCAGAATTTTCCCGAGCCGTGATAAAACCACGAAGCGGGCGAGCAGAAAAGCGAGCGCGAGCGCGAGCGCGGTTGCGAGCAAAAGCCCGTTGCGGGTGCTGTCCGCCTGCAGGGGAAAGCCGGCGATATCCTTGAAATCGGTCAATCCGTTATTGCCGCCGAAGCCCATATTGTTGCGGAAGAACGCAAGCAGAAGCGCGAAAGTCAGCGCCTGGGTGATGATCGAGAGATAAACGCCGGAAACACGCGAGCGAAAGGCCAAAAACCCGAACACGAGGGCGAGCAGCCCCGGCACGACGAGTGCCATCAGTGTCGCGAAGGCGAAATGATCGAAGCCGTACCAATACCAGGGGAGCTTCGTCCAATTCAGAAACACCATGAAATCAGGCAGCGTCGCGTTGCCGTAGACGCCACGCCGGCCAATCTCGCGCATGAGATACATGCCCATCGCGTAGCTGCCGAGCGCGAAGAACGCGGCATGGCCGAGGCTCAGTATGCCGACATAGCCCCAGACGAGATCGAGCGCCAGCGCGAGGATCGCGTAGGCGAGATATTTTCCCGTGAGGGAGACTGCGAAGATCGGGACATGGAACGGCGAGGACGCCGCCGGCACGACATTGCCGAGCACGAGGAGGACTGCGCAACCGAGCACGAGAGCAGGAGGGGCGAGGGTTGCGAACGAGACGCGCATCATGCTTCCGCCGCCCGGCCCTTGAGCGGGAACAGCCCGCGTGGGCGCCTTTGGATGAACAGAATGACCAAGACCAGAACCGCGATCTTGCCCAATACCGCGCCGGCGAAGGGTTCGAGGAATTTGTTGACGATGCCGAGCAGCAGGGCACCGAGCGCGGTCCCCCAAAGATTGCCGACGCCACCGAAGACCACCACCATGAAACTATCGATGATGTAGCCCTGGCCGAGATTGGGGCTGACATTATCGATCTGGCTCAAGGCGACCCCGGCCATGCCGGCAACACCCGAGCCGAGCCCGAAGGTGAGCGCATCGATCCATGGCGTGCGAATGCCCATCGCCGCCGCCATGGCGCGGTTTTGTGTCACCGCGCGCATTTTGAGGCCGAGCGAGGTATAGCGCAGCAACGCCATGAGTGCTGCGAAAACGGCCAGCGCGAAGAGAATGATGGTCAGCCGATTGAGCGTGATCGTGAGCCCGCCGAGCGGGAGCGCGCCGCTCATCCAAGACGGTGTGCCGACATCTCGGTTGGTGGGGCCGAAGATCGAGCGCACCGCTTGCTGCAGAACCAGGCTGAGCCCCCAGGTCGCGAGCAAAGTCTCAAGCGGCCGGCCATAAAGAAAGCGGATCAAGCCGCGCTCGATCGCGATGCCGATGGCACCGGCGACGATGAAGGCGAGCGGCACGGCGATTACGACGCTCGCCCCGAACAGGCCTGGCGCGTGGGCACGGATGATTTCCTGGACGACGAAGGTCACATAGGCGCCTATCATCACCATCTCGCCATGCGCCATGTTGATCACGCCCATGACGCCGAAAGTGATGGCGAGCCCGATCGCCGCGAGTAGCAGAACCGAGCCGAGGCTGAGGCCGTAGAATACGCTCTCCGCCACATCCCATAATTGCAGAACGCGCTGAATGGCAACGATGCCGTTGTGTGCGGCCGCGGCAACGGCGGGGGTCGGGCTCGGGATCGAGGCGAGCAATGCGCTCGCTTCGAGATCGCCGCGCGCACGAATGACGGCAACCGCGTGCAGCTTTGCTGCCTCCGGCGCATCCGGGCTCATCACGATCGCCGCTGCCTCGGCCTCCGCCATCGCTTCCGCGACCGAGGGATCGCGCTCTTTGGCGCGCGCGCGCGTCAATGCGGAAAGTGCCGCCGTATCATGGGATTTGAACAGAGTCTCGGCCGCCGCGCGGCGCGTTGCGGGGTCGGCGGCGAAGAGCTGAAGCCCGCCCTCGGCCGCCTCCACCGCCCGGCGAACCGCGTTATTCATGCGGATCTTTTTGACCGTGTCCTCATCGGCCGCGACCGGTTTGCCGCTCAAGAGATCGGTGTAATTGCCGTCATCGCCGCGGATCAGGAGCGCGCCGTCCTCGGTTGCGTAAAGCCGGCCGGCCTGGAGTGCGGCGATCACGGCGCCGGCATGAGGATCGGCGGCGGCGGCGAGTTCGGTAACGGCTGCCGCCATGGCGTCATAATCGCCGGAGGCGAAGGCGCTATAGGCGTTGGACGGATCTCCTGCCCGCGCGAAGGCGGGCAGGAGCACAAGGCCGATCAGGAAAAGAACGAGGCGCATGCCGCTATTTGCTCGCGCCGCCGCATTTGCCGGTTTTCACGTTGAAATTGCCGCATGAAAGCGGCGCCCGCCAGTCGCCGATGAGATCCTTGGTCTCGGCGACATAGGGCGACCATTCCTGCGCAACGACAAGGCCCGGCGTCCTCGAGACGACGTTGAACTGGCCATCATCCTGGATTTCGCCGATCAAAACCGGCTTCGTGATGTGGTGATTGCCCATCAGCGTCGAATAGCCGCCGGAAAGATTGGGCACCGAGACGCCGATGAGGGCATCGATCACCGCGTTTGTATCGGTCGTGCCGGCCTTCTGCACCGCTTTGACCCACATGTTGAAACCGATGTAATGCGCCTCCATCGGGTCGTTGGTGGTGCGCTTCGGATTTTTGATGAATTCGTGCCATTTCTTGATGAACGCCTTGTTCGCCGGCGTATCGACGCTCATGAAATAATTCCATGCCGCGAGATGGCCGACCAGCGGCTTGGTGTCCATGCCGGCGAGTTCCTCCTCGCCGACGCTGAAGGCGACGACGGGGATATCGGTCGCCTTGATGCCCTGATTGCCGAGTTCCTTGTAGAACGGCACATTGGCATCGCCGTTGATCGTCGAGACGACAGCGGTTTTCTTCCCGGCCGAGCCGAATTGCTTGATCTGGGCAACGATGTTCTGCCAGTCGGAATGGCCGAAGGGCGTGTAGTTGATCATGATGTCGCTCGCCGCGACACCCTTGCTCTTGAGATAGGCTTCGAGAATCTGGTTGGTGGTGCGAGGATAAACGTAATCGGTGCCGGCGAGCACCCAGCGCTGCACCTTGTCCTCCTTCATCAGGTAATCGACCGCCGGGATCGCCTGCTGATTGGGCGCAGCCCCCGTATAGACGACGTTGCGGCTGCATTCCTGGCCTTCGTACTGCACCGGATAGAAGAGGAGGCCGTTCAATTCCTCAAACACCGGCAACACTGATTTCCGCGAAACGGAGGTCCAGCAGCCGAACACCGCGGCGCATTTGTCGGAGGTCAGGAGCCCGCGCGCCTTCTCGGCGAAAAGCGGCCAGTTGGACGCCGGATCGACGACCACGGGCACCAACTTCCGCCCCAAAACGCCGCCTTTTTTATTCTGCTCCTCGATCAGCATCAGCATGACGTCTTTCAGCGTCGTCTCGCTGATTGCCATCGTGCCCGAGAGCGAGTGCAGAATGCCGATCTTGATCGGCCCGCTTTCCGCCGCGTGCGCGGAAGAGATACCGAATTTCGTCACCCCCCCGAGCGTCGCCGCGGCCAGCGCCGCCATGCCGAGCCCGCCAAATCCCCGGCGCGTGAGAGACACATCATCTGTTGCCATCGTTCTTCTTCCCTATGTTCCAACGCCCGGGCTTGCGTGCCGGCGCGATACCTGGCGAGGATGTGCAACGGACGTGCCAGAACCAAAGCGTGCCGCGCGGGTCGGGCAGCGGCGTTAACTGCCCATTTTCCAGGCAATACGCCCAGGAAGCATGCGCCCTTTATGCAAAAGACGCATCGAGCGCGATCGGGTTGATCTGGCCGCCATGGAAGCTCCTGCCGGTCTCGATCGCTGTCACGATGGCGGCGGCGGGGCTGAAGAGCGCGCCGTCGATGGCGTAGAAATCGCCCTTGGCGGCGCGGAAAATCTCGGCGAACGGCTTGCCGTAATCGCGCGAGGTGCTGGAGGGAAGATGTTCGGCGAGAGCGCGGGCATCGGCCTCCGGCCCGGTGACGAAGAGATGGACGCGCCCGCCAAAAATGATCGCGTCATTGGTGCGGCCCATGGCGGTGATGAAGTCGGGATGCGGCGGGGCGAGCGGGGCGGTGGCGGCGCCATCCTTGATGCGATCGAGCGGGAAGCGATGCTCGTGCGCCTTGTGCAGCGCGACCTCGAGCACGCGCGCCACCACCTGCACCGAGCCGGCGAGGCTTTGCGTCGGGGCGAAGATGATGCCGAGCCGGTCCGGCGCGACGCCGCAATCGCCGGCGACCTTCTCGATGATCGCGGCCGGCGGCGGCTTGGCGCTTTCGAGGACGAGAACCGCGTGCTCGGCGTGATCCCGATAATCGATTTCCTGGAACAAGGCCTCCTTGCGTGCCAGCGCCCGCGCCGGCCCCGAGCCGAGGGCGAAGAATTTTCCCTCCTGGAGGCTCCAGCCGGCGTATTGGCTGGCGAGGCAGGCGATCACCGGCTGCGAGGACGCGACCGTGAGCGCAAACGGCCAGCGCGCGAGCGTCGCATCGCTCGCGAGCGCGACCCGCCCGAGCCCGCCGAGGCAGATTTCGGCGATGCGGCGCCCGGCCTCGACCCCGCCGGTATGGGCGCTGCCGGCATCGATCAGATGCTCGCCGCACGCGCCGCGCGAGATGCCGAGCCGGAGCGGGCCGGCGTCGCGTATCAGCGCTTCGAACAGGGTCCAGGCGGCGTGATTGACGCTAATATTGTCGGTCATGGCGCTCTCTCCGCGCGGGTTGCAAGATGCTTCATGCGTTGGCCGAGACGGACGCGCGCTGCGCTCGCGCTCTCACCCTCGGCCGTGAGCGTGCAGAGCGGCGCGCCGGCCGCGATCTCGGCGCCGTTTGGCGGCCGGTCCCGGGCCCAACTCGGCCAGGAAAAGGTGCCATCGATCCGGATCGGTCGCGGCGCATGGAAAACCGCCGCCGCGCGCGCCCCCCCTGGCGCCGGGCAGGATCGTGGCAGGCGGCCCTCGAGGCTCGCGAGATGCCAGCGCATCGCCGCGCGTGGCGCGAGATCGAGCGTCGCGCCGGGGCGGGGATTGATTTCGAGCAGCACCCAGCTTTCGCCATCGAGCAGAAAATCGGCGCTGTTGATGCCGACGAGGCCGAAGGCCGCGGTGAGCGCCACGAGAGCCGCCTGCATCGCCGTCCGCGCCGCCGCCGAAATTGCCGCCGGGCGCACCGCGCCGCCATAGCGGAACGGCTCGTCGGGTGCGGGGGCGTGCCATTGCTCGCTGAAAAATTCTATCGTTGCGGTGTGGCCATTGGCGATGAAAAAGGCGGAAACCGGCCGGCCGGGAACGCGCCGTTGCAGATAATGGCCGGGGCGTGGCGGAACGTCGGCGGCGATGGCGCGGATATGCGCCCCACCCGAGGCGCCGAGGCGTTTCTCCAACCAGCCTGCACCGGGCGCCGGGGTGAAGCGGGGCATGGGATGCGGAATGGCGAGCCGCGCGCACTCGGCGGCAAAGGCGGCCGGATCCTTGATCCTTGAGAGGATCGCAGGCGGGTTGCCGAGCAGCGGCAATTTTGCCGCAATCCGGGCGAGCAGCGCCGGCGCCGCTTCGAAGCCGCTCCCATAGACGAGGCCGCGGAGCAGAAGGCCCGCGTGCGAGATGGCGGCGATCAAATCATCGATCGCACCGAGCAGTGCCGCCGGATCGAACCCGCCGGCGCCATCCGAGGCAACCGGGCGGCAGCAGGCGGCGAGCGTTCGAGTATCGGCATCGGCGAAGAGATCGGCGGCGAAGGGGACGAACCCCGCCCGCCGCGCCGCCTGAGCCAGCGCGCGCGCGGAAAGCCCGACGACGATCAGCGCCTCGTTTCGGCGCGAGGCGGCCATCGCCCTTACGCCGCGACCAGCTCGCGGGCGAGTGCGAAGGCGTCGCGAAAATCGAAGGCGACCGGTTTTTCCGCCTCGATCATGCGGCGGAACAGGCCGAATTCGGTCTGATACTTGGTTTGGCCGATGGCGAGCGCGCCGAGCCCGCGCGCCTGCCCCGCGCCAAGCACCGATCCGTCGGCGATGACGTCAAGCCCCTCGATCCCGGCGGGCGGCACGGCGTTGACGTCGGCGACGACGAGCAGGTCTGGCGCCGCGGCGATTTGCGCTGTCGACAAGATCTGCACCCCCGCCTTGCCCGCCGCGAACACCACGCCTGCGCCGGCGACGAGGGCGGATTTGCGTGCTTCCGTGCTGCCGTCGGCGGCATCGACGCTAACCCCGAAACGGCGACCGATTTCAGCCGCGAACGTCGCCACACGCGCGACCCCGTCATGCCCGACCAGGGTGACTTGGGCGCCGTTGAGTGCTGCGATCACGCCGGATGCGAAGCCGACGACACCGGTCGCCCCGAAAATCGCTACGCGCTGCCCGGCAAGCTCGGCGCCATGGGCGGTTTTCAGCAATTTCTCGGCCCGCGCCACCATCGCCGCCGCCGTGGTGAAAGAGCCGGCGGGGTCGGCGAACAGGGAGACGACGAAGGGCGGCACCATCGCTTTCTTCGCCGCCGCCATCATGTCGAGCGCCAGCAAGGCATCCTTGCCGGCGAAGAAAATGCCGGTTCGCACCCCGGCCTTGGGCGGGCGGGAAAAAATCGCATCCTGCACCAGCGGCGTCACATCGTCCGGTGTCACATCGGTGTAGGGCAGCACGGCGTCGTAGCCGGCATCGAGCGCCATATGCACGTCGAACGGGCTCGCATGCTTGAGGGGGCTCAGGAGATGGAGGATGTGCTTCTCGGCCATGGCGGGTTCCTCAGTTCAGGCGGCGGTGGGAAAAAGGGCGGCGTGGT
The DNA here is from genome assembly GCA_021819535.1 of Pseudomonadota bacterium. GTDB lineage: Bacteria > Pseudomonadota > Alphaproteobacteria > Acetobacterales > Acetobacteraceae > Acidibrevibacterium. The sequence goes on from JAKAQU010000065.1 coordinate 9,225, forward strand.
TGCGGGCGCGACAGATCAAGACCGTAAGCCCAGGGGCTGCGGCGCGGGCGGCAAGGCGGGCGGCATCGGCCTCGCCCCGGGTGAAGGCGAAGCCGCTCGGCCCCCAGGAACTTTGCCCGATGCCGACCGCCCCCGCCTCGGCCAGCCGCGCCAGTGCTGCGGCAACGGCTCGGCTGGTGAAACGCCCGCCCTGCGCCGGGGCGAAATAATCACCGAGAATTGCCTGCATTTCGCTGATCGCGGCGCCGAACGCCGGGAGATCGTCCTCGGCCGCGGCCGGCAATGCCGCCATCAGCGCGAGCCGACAGAGCCGGCCCGAGACGCTCGCCGCCATCGCGGGGAGGGTTGCGAAAACCGCGACCTCTTTGGCGCCGGAAAGCCCCTCGCCGGCGCGATCGAGCACCAGGATCACCCGCCAATCCTCGGGGACGGAAAGCCGGGCGAGGAGCGGCGGCGGCGCGTTTCTGCTGCCCCGGCCGCCATCGACGGCAAGACCGCCGGCCTGAAACAAGGCAATGCCGATGCCCGAGCGCGCGCCGCGGCCGAGCAGTGCCGCATCCCGCCCCGGGTCCGGCGCAAGCCCATGCCGCGCGCGGAGGGCGGCACCGATCGCGAGCGCAAGCTGGGTTCCCGAGCCGAGACCGGCATGGGCGGGAATCGCCTCGGCAATGGTGAGCGCGTGCCGATGCGAAAGACCGAGCCCCTTTTCCAAAGCCGTGAGATAGCGCAAGCTGCGTTCGCTTTCCTCACCTTCCGCGATCGAGTGATTGGCAAACGCGATCGAAACCCGTGTCGCCGGGCGATCGAGGGCAAGGCCGAGGCTGCCGAAACGGCGGCCGGGCCCGGCGCCGAGATCGAAAAACCCGAGATGGAGGCGCGCGGTGGTGGCGACGTGAAGGCTCATCGAAATATCGCCATGATGTCATAGAAAAATTTCATGCACGCGCTTCATTCTCTCGCTGGTTGTCTTCGGGCCTCATGATGGCGCATATTCCACATCGCCCCCCGCGAGAGCAACCAAGGGGATATTTCGGGGCAGGGAACCGCAAGATGGACGAGACCGTTTACGCCGAGCCGGACATCGAAGCGCGCCTCGCGCGCGATCTGCCGCATTGGCGCTATGAAAAGGGCTGGATCCGCCGCACCTTCCGCACCCATTCCTGGAAAGGGACGCTGATGGTGATCAACACCATTGGCCATCTCGCCGAGGCGGCGTGGCATCATCCCGATCTCACCGCCTCCTATGCCTGGGTCGAGGTTCGGCTTGCGACCCATTCCGCCAAGGGCATCACGGACAAGGATTTCGCGCTCGCCGCCAAGATCGAGGAGGTCGTGACCTGGCGGCCCGGCCCGCCGCTCGAAGGAACACCGGAGAAAGATGCGCGCTTCGCCTACATCAAATACGACAAGGCCGCGTCCTGATGGCGAAAGCCGTCATCGCCGGCCGCGAGGTCGCGCAGGAAGCGGCGATCGCGGCACTCGCCGAGCGCCTCGGCGCCAGCACCCATCCGCTGATCGCGGGCCTCGCGACCGATATCGCCGGCGCCGAGGCCGCGCATGATCTCGCGCATCATCTCGGCGCCGTCCTCGATCACGGCGCCGCGGAAGCCGTGCTCGCCGATCTCGGCGTGATGCGCGGGCCCGGCTGGCTGGTGACGACGCCGCTCGAAGCGCGCGCGATGGCCGATTGCGTTCTGCTCATCGGGGAGATTCCCGCCGATTTCCCGGCAACCCCGCCGCCTTTCGCCCCCGATCGCGCGCGCCGCGTGCTCCGTCTTGCCGGCGGCGATCTCACGCGCCGCGTGGGCGTGTTGCGCGCCCGCATCGCCGGGCGGCGCATCGCCGCAGACGCCGATATCCTCGCCGCCGCCGACGCGCT
>JAKAQU010000066.1 GCA_021819535.1 Pseudomonadota bacterium
CTGACCGCCGCGATGCGGGCCTCCAGGCAAGCCGGGTCGATCTGGAACGTGCGCGGGTCGATATCGACGAAAACCGGCGCGGCACCGAGGACCAAAACGACCTCGGCGGTCGCGGTATAGGTGAAGGCGGGAAGAAACACCGCATCCCCCGGCCCGATTTCTTCGGCCATCAGCGCGATTTGCAGGGCATCGGTGCCGGAACTGACGGCGACGCCATGCGCAGCGCCACAGAATTGCGCGAGTCGCGCCTCCAATTCGGCAACCTCCGGCCCGAGGATGAACTGGCAATGCGCCAGCACCGCCTCGATGCGGGCGTGGAGGGTGGGGCCGAGACGGCGCTGCTGGGCTTTGAGATCGAGAAAGGCGATCGGTCGGTCGGACATGCACCCTCGCTTCAGGCGCTCGCGGCGCCAGCGGTGTTATGGACGAATTCTGGCACCATGCGCGCGAGCAGCGCGAGCGCCGCCCCTTCCTGGCCGCGATGACAGGCCTGCGCCAATTCATCGAGGGCGCGGCCGATGATGGCGAGATCAGCGGTGCGCGGGGCGGCCATCAGGAGGCCGGGATAGCGGGTCGGCACCGGTGGTTCCTGACCGTGGAACAATTCCTCGAATAATTTCTCGCCGGGGCGGAGGCCGGAGAAGCGGATGGCGATGTCGATCTCCGGGCGCAGCCCGGCGAGGCGGATCATCTGGCGGGCGAGATCGGCGATCTTCACCGGCTCGCCCATGTCGAGGACGAAAATCCCGCCCGACGCCTCGGCAAGATCCGGCGCCGTGGTGCCGGCGACGGCGGCCTGCAGCACGAGCCCCACCGCCTCGCGCACGGTCATGAAATAGCGCCGCATATCGGGATGGGTCACGGTGAGCGGCCCGCCGGCGGCGAGCTGGCGCTGAAACAATGGCACCACCGAGCCGGTGCTGCCGAGCACGTTGCCGAAGCGGACGGTGACGCAGCGGAGGCCGCCGGATTTCTCACCCGTTGCGAGATCGAGCGCCTGGCAATACATCTCGGCGAGCCGCTTTGATGCGCCCATGACGCTGGTCGGATTGACCGCCTTGTCGGTCGAAATCTGCACCAGTGCCGCGGCACCGGCGGCGCGCGCGGCATCGGCGACGTTGCGGGTGCCGATGGCATTGGTGAGGAGGCCCTCCAGCGGATTGGCCTCGACCATCGGCACATGTTTGAGCGCTGCGGCGTGGCAGACGAGATCGGGGCGGAAATGTTCGAAGACGGCGCCGAGCCGGGCGCGGTCGCGGATATCGGCGATCAGGGCATGGCGCGCGAGCGTCGGGTGCGCCTCGGACAATTCGAGATCGATCTGCCAGAGCGCGTATTCGCCATTGTCGAGAAGGCCGATCTCGGCCGGGCCGAATCCCGCCACCTGGCGCGAAAGCTCGGCGCCGATGCTGCCGCCGGCGCCGGTGATGAGGACGCGGCGGCCGGCGATCAGGCGCGCCATGCCGTCGCGATCGAGCGGCACCTGCTTGCGGTTGAGGATATCCTCGATCGCGATCGGGCGGAGATCGAGCCCGGCGCCCGGCGTGGAAGCGGCGGCAAGCCGCGTCGGATCGGGGGCGCGGCGGACGGCGAGCCCGGCGCGGTCGGCGCATTCGAGGAGATGGCCGAGGACGTCCCCCGTGAGATCGGCGGTGATGATGAGAAACCGCGGCGGGGTTTCGCCGGCGGCGAGCTTTTCCAGAACAGATTCCGTCTCGGCGATGGTGCCGAGGATCGGCTGGCCCTGGATGCGTCGCCCGGTCTGGCGGGCCGAAGGCGCGATGAGGCCGAGCACGCGATAGGGCGCGCCGCGTCCGCGCCCGAGCGCGCGCAGAAAGAGATCTGCCCCCTCGCCATCGCCGACCAGGAGCACCGGCACCGCGTCCCCGGTCTCGCCCGGCTTGCCGTCGCGCCGGTCGCGCCAGAGCCGGTAGGCGAGACGCGAGGAGGCGAGGAGGGCGGCGAGTGCCAGGGCATGGATCGCGGGAAAGCTCGGGCTCGGGAGCGCAAGACCGGCGGCGAGGAAAAGCAGTGCGTAGAGGGCGGCGCCGACGAGCGCGCTGCCGGCGACCGCGCGCATATCGGCGAGCCCGGCGAAGCGCCAATACTGGGTTGCGAGCCCGAAGGGAACGCCGCCTGCGATCAGCACCACCGCGCCGGCGGCGACCGCGAATCCCGAGGCGAGCGGCTGATCGGGGCGGGCGAGCCAGAAGGCGAGCGCAACCCCGAGGGCGCCGAGCAGACCATCGAGCACGACATTGACCAAAAGCCGGGCAAGCGAGGGGTTAGGCGCGGGCATCGCCTGCCCTTAGCGCGGCGGGCGCGGCCTGGCAAAGGGCCAAAGCTTGCCGGCGCCAGCCGGCTCGGCCAAGCTGCGCGCACTTCCCATGACCTTGGATTCCGCATGACGCTCACCGCTTTTGCCCGCCATATCGCCTTCGCGCTCCTGCTCGCCGGCATTTCGGCGGCGCTGGTGCGGCTGATGATCGATCTCGGGGTGATGGACCGGCCCGATCCGCGCAAATCCCATCACCGCCCAACCCCCAAGAGCGGCGGCGTCGGCATCGTCGCGGCATTCCTGCTCGGGATTGCGACCCTCTATGAATTCGCCTTTTTCTCACGCCTCGCCGATCCCTATTTTCGTGGCGTGATCCTGGCCTCGGCCTTGATCGCCATCGTCGCCTTCCTCGACGATCTCCGCGACTGGCCGTTCGCGGTGAAATTGGCGGCACAGATCGCGGCCGCCCTCGCCGCGCTGGCAAGCGGGCTTTATGTGCGGGTCTATCATCTCCCCTATCTTGGCGCCGTCGATCTCGGCGGGCTCGGGGCACTCGCAACACTCGCCTGGATTTTGTTCACGACGAACGCGATGAATTTCATCGACGGGATGGACGGGCTCGCCGGCGGGGTGGCGCTAATCGCGAGCGTCTTTCTGGCCGTGATCGCAGAGCGGCTCGGCGGCTGGTTCGTCTATTTCGCATCCCTTCTGCTGGCCGCCGGGCTCGCCGGTTTTCTTCCCTTCAATTTCCCCCGCGCCCGGATTTTCATGGGCGATGTCGGCAGCCAGTTCTGCGGCTTCGTGCTTGCCGTGCTCGGCGTTGCCGCGAGCCGTTTCGAGCGCGCCGAAATGTCATTCCTGATCGTCCCGCTCCTGCTCTCGGGCGTTCTGTTCGATGTCGCCTTCACGCTCGCCCGCCGCGCGCTCGCCGGCGAGCGGATCACGACGCCGCATCGCGGCCATCTCTATCAGGTCGCGGCGCGCGCGGGCCTCAATTCGAGGCTGGTTGCGCTCATTCACTGGGGATTCGCGGGCATTGGCGGCCTGACCTGCCTTGCCTTTCTGGCCGCACCACCGCCGGCCAAGCCGTTTCTTCCCCTGCTCCCCTTGGCTCTACAGGTGATTTGGCTGTTCTACGTCCGCCATCTCGCCGCGCGTGCGGGCCTTGGCCGATGGTAACAGAGAAAAAAGTCTTTTTCCTTCTTTTTCTTCAGAAAAAGAAGCGCTTTTTCATATTATATTTTTAAGGAACAAAATAATGCCGGAGAAACGCCCCCGCCATTCACTACCGCCCTGGCCAGCGGATGTTCCCTGGCCGCTCGCGACAGGGGCGCTCGGGAAGATTTCCGGCCCGGCGCGCGCCATTCGCCGCGCGGGCCTGATGCTGCTTTGGACGTTTCTCGCAATGCCGCTGCAAGCGCTTTTGAACGTGCTTCCGGGTGCCGGGAAGCGGATTTTACCGCTTCATTTCTGGCGCGGGATTTGCGGTATTTTCGGGCTGCGCCGGCGGGTGATCGGCGCACCGATCGCTGGTCGGCAGGGGGGGCGGCCAGTGCTGTTCATCGCCAATCACAGCTCCTGGCTCGACATCCCGCTACTCGGTGCCGAATGCCGGGCGGTGTTCGTCTCGAAAGACGATGTCAGGGACTGGCCATTGATCAATCTCGTCGCGCATCTCGGCCGCACGATTTTCATCAGCCGCCGCCGGCACTATTCCGGGCACGGGCGTGCCGCGATCGCGGCACGGCTTGCCGCCGGCGACGATCTCATCCTGTTTCCGGAAGGAACGACCTCGGATGGCTCGCGCGTGCTGCCGTTTCGCTCCGCCCTTCTGGCCGCGGCGATGGGTGATGAGCCGCCGCTGATCCAGCCGGTCTCGATCGCCTATGACAGGCTTGCAGCCCTTCCCTGCCGCCGCGCCCGGCGTAATTTATTCGCCTATTATGGGGCGACCGCGATCGGCCCGCATTTCTGGCGGCTCGCGCAATGGCCGGGCCTGCGCGCAACGGTGCTGTTCCACCCCCCGCTCGACCCGCGCGATCTCGCCGACCGCAAATCGCTCTCCCGGGTCTTGTGGCGGACCGTCGCCGAGGGGGCGGCGGCGCTGCGCCAGGAACGGCTTCCCTTACCGCTGGCCGATCAGGGGGGCGGGGCTGCGCCCGGCAACGCGGTTCAACACCGGCGAGAGCACGGCTGAGACGGCAAGGTTCAGCGCCAAGCCGTAAAACGCGGCATAGCCGGGGACGATGGTGCCGAAGAAGGTGAGCGGGTAAACCGCCGCCTTGAACGAAAGTGCCGCCGCCATCGCCGTCCCGCAGCCGATCCCGAGCGCCCAGCCGATCAGGAGCGCCCAGCCGTTCAGCCAGCGGCAGAAGAGGCCCAGCATCACCGCGGGCGCGGTCTGGATGATCCAGATACCGCCCAGCAACTGCAACTGGATGGCGTATTGCTGGGGGAGGAAGATGATGAAGAACAGCGCCCCGACCTTGACGCCGAGCGAGACCAGCTTGGCCACCCCCGCCTCCTCGTCGTCGGTGCAGGCGGGATGGAGAAAGGCGCGCCAGATATTGCGGGTGAAGATATTGGCCGCGGCGATCGACATGATCGCCGCCGGCACCAGGGCGCCGATGGCGATCGCGGCAAAGGCGATACCGACGAACCAGGACGGGAACACGGCGAGGAACAGCGCCGGCACCGCGTAATTGGTGCCGAAACGGGCGAAGCCGGCGGCAAATTCCGGCCGCGCCCCGAGCCCCATCGCCGCCGCCATGAAGCCGAGGAGAGCAAGGAGGCCGAGGACGAAGGAATAGGCCGGGAGAATGGCGGCGTTGCGGCGGATCACCGCGGCCGAGGAAGAGGAGAGGATGGCGGTGATCGAGTGCGGATAGAGAAACAAGGCGATCGCCGAGCCGAGCGCCAATGTCGCATAGGCGCTGTAGCTTCCGAGGCTGCCGGAAGGTGGCGTCGGAAGCAGGAGCTTCGATGTCGGCACGGCCGAGAACACATGGCCCATGCCGCCGAGCGCGACCGGCACGGCGATGATGGCGGCAAAAACGGTGATATAGATCAGCACGTCCTTGACCACGGCGATCATCGCAGGCGCACGGAGCCCGCTCGTATAAGTGAAGGCGGCGAGGATGACGAAGGCGATGATGAGCGGAATATCGCTGGCGATGCCGGTCGCGTGAAACCCGAGCGCCCCGATCACCACCGCCATCCCGACCAGTTGGAGCGCGATATAGGGCATGGTCGCGAGTAGCCCGGTGAGCGAGACGGCAAGCCCGAGCCAGCGGTTGGCGAAGCGCGCGGCGACGATATCGGCTGCCGTCACATGGCCGCTCCGTCGCGCCTCGGTCCAGAGGCGCGGGTAGAAGAGATAGAGGATCGGATAGACGAGGATGGTGTAGGGAACAGCGAAGAAGCCGATCGCACCGCCGCCGAAGATCAGCGCGGGGACGGCGATGAAGGTATAGGCGGTATAGAGATCGCCGCCGAGCAGGAACCAGGTGACGAAGGTGCCGAAGCGCCGCCCGCCGAGCCCCCATTCATGCAATTGGGTGAGATCGCCGGCCCGCCAGCGCGCGGCGAGGAAGCCGATGATGGTGACGAAGACGAAAATCAGCGCGAAAATCAGGGTCGCGGTCAGGTTCATGCCGCCCCTCCGCCGCGCTCGCGCCGATGGACGAGAAAAATGATCGCCGCCGCAATCAGGATCCAGAGCAATTGATACCAGTAGAAAAAAGGAATGCCGCCGAGCGTCGGCGCGATCCGGTTATAGGAGCCGACATCGAGCATGGCGATGAACGGGGCGAAAAGCAGCCATCGGAGCCACGATCTCGGCGCGCGCTGCGGCAATTCGGCCGGTTGTTTCATGTCCCCCCTCCCGTTCGTCATATTGCTGCGAAACTTCGGCGTCGGCGCTGCAGAAGCCACCAGATCACACGCGCGGCCCCATCCGAAAAGCGGCCGCGCGGCGGCAGGCCAATGGTTTTCAGAACCATGCCAATCCCGCGCTCGACATGGCGGAAGCGATAACACGCGATCGCCCGCCCCATATAGAGGGCGGTGCAGCGGCGATGCTCGAAGGGGGTGCCCTCCGGCTCGTTGCCGCAATGATAGGCGAAGGCGAGTTCGTCGTCTTCGCTTTCGCCGATACGCCCGAGCGCGATCCTGAGCCGGCGCGGCAGGCTCAGCCGCTCGCGCGCCAGATAGCGGCGCATATGGTCGTAAAACAGCTTGAAATGGCGGTATTCATCGGCGGCGATCAGGCGGCAGATGGCGGCCAGAACCGGCTCCTCCGTCGCCTCGGCGAGTGCCGTGTAGTAGCTCGACGTGCCGGTCTCGACCATGCAGCGGGCGATCAGCTCGCCGGTGCGCGAGCCGCGCACCGAGGCGCCGGCCTCGATCGGGATCTGATAGCCTTCGCGGTAGCGGGCGAAGGCGCGGGCGAAATCCCAGCCCGGATCGGCAAGCATCGCCCAGCGCCCGAGTGCCTCGCCGTGCTGCACCTCTTCTTCCGCCCATTGCCTGGCGGCGGCACGGAAATCGGGGTCGTCGGGGAAGACGTTGTCGAGATAGCGGGCATAATCCTCGCCGTTGCGCTCGACCATCGCCGCCGCCTTCACCAGGGGCAAGAGACCGGGATCGGCCCGCGCGGGGTCGAAATCGTGCCAGGCCACGTCATTGATGCGCCAATGTTTCATGGCGATGACAGAAGCCCAACCCGATGAGCGTGGTCAAGCGGGGACAAAGCGCGGCGGGCGGTTGTTATCGCCGCGTCTCCGCCTGAGGCGCGCGGCCGCGATGATCCCGAAGCCGGTCAAAGCGACCACCGCCGCCGGCCGCAGCCCGTAGCGCGGCATCCAGTTCGCGGCCAAGACGCGCCGCCAATCGAGATGGGTTGCCAATCCATACCAGCCCGCCTCGATCGTCGCCGTCACCAGGACAGCAAGCAAGGTAAGCGCGATCAACGCGACGACCTGCCCCTGGCGGCGCGCCGGCAGGAGCCGCCATCCCGTGAGCCAGACGAAAAATCCGGCCATCAGCACGGGCTCGGCGATATTGGCCTTGAGCGAGAGCAGAAAATGCAGCAGCGCGAGCCCAATCAGCACATGGATGCTGCGATGAAGGCGCTTCCAGTTCCGCCCCATCCGCGCGAGCATGGCGTCGGTCGAGGTTGCGGCCAGTGCCGAGAGGCCGAGGAGCGAGAGAAAGCCGACGCTGAGATAGAACCGTTCGATGATCTCGGCGCCGATCGCGAGCCAGCGGAAATTCTGATCGGCGATATAGAGCGCGAAATGGGCGAGGGTGTAGGCGGCCGCGGCGATCCCGATCATGCGCCGGAGCAGGGTCACGCGCGGCCAGTTCAGTACGACCCGGGCGGGTGTTACGGCAAGCCCGGCCAGCAGAAAACGCACCGCCCAGCGCCCGGTTTCGTGAATGAGCGCGGTCAGTGGCCGCGCCCCGAGCGTTCCCGCCAACGCCTCGCCGGCGAGCCACACCGAGGGGGCGAGGAGAAGCAGCAGGCATAGTATTTTCAGCCCCGAAAGCCGCCCGCTGCGGTCGAACCACGCAAGGCGGCGCGAAAGCGGCAGGGGCGGACGCGACCCGTTCAAGACGCGACGCTCATGGCCAAACGCTCATGGCCGGAAGCTCAGGGCCGGAAGTTCAGGGCCTGGCGTCGACATGGATCACGGGCTGGTGAAGTCAGGCGCCGATTTCGCGGTCGGCGCGGCGGTATAGTTGGGGGGGATGTCGAACAGCTTGGAGCTGATATGGTGATATTTCACCGCCGTCGCTTCGAGCAAAGTCTTCTCGCCATCGCGTACGCGAAGCAGAACGCCGTCCCCGGTGAGGCAGACCTCGCGTTCCACGTTCGCCGCGATCTCCGCATGCCAGACCGCGCAGGAGAGCTTCGCGACGGTCGCGGTGCCGAGCGGCATCAGTTTCGCGTTTTCGATCTCCGCGAGTTCACCGACCACCGGATCGGTGATCGAGGTCACCAGGCGATGCTTGGGGTCGATGATGTCGGCGCTTTTCTTGCGGTGATCGATGAGCATATAGGCGCTGCGGTGGAGCAGATAACCGCTGCCGTGGGGATCGATCCGCTCCATCTCGTCGGCGGCGAGCCAGCGCACCCGCTCGGTCACCGTCTTGCCACTGGTCTTGTCTCCGGAGGTGACGCGATAGGTGATATCGACATCGCGGTCAGGCATCAGGCGCGGCGCATCATCCGCGAAGGCGGCGAAGCCCACGCCGGTTCCGGCGAGCAGCACGAGCGAGAAGAGGCGCTGGCTCATTTCGCCTGCGGCGCGCCGCCGCCTTGCCCACCCCCGGGGATGGCGCCTTGCGGCATCGGCACGCGGTTATAGCCCGGGGGAGGTGCAAAGAGATCCGCCGGCTGCGGCCGATACGAGACCGCCGTCGCCTCGAGCGCGCCGGCGCCGCCATCCTTGTCCTGCCCATGTCCTTTGAGCAGCACACCATCATCGGTGACGCAGACAGTGCCACTGGCGCGGCTCGACTGCACCTGCCAGCGCGTGCAGCCCGTGCCCGCGACCTTATCGGGGCCGATCCGCTGGAATTTCATCTGGTCATTGAGCAGAAAGCCGCTCGCCATATCGACGTTGAGCGGTGTTTCCATGAAGAGGTGCTGATCCGTCATCACCAGCACCATGCGCCCTTTGGCGCGATCGATGATGACATAACCGCGCTGCCCCGGGGCATCGAGCCGCATGCGGTTGGTCGCCGCCTGGTAATACATATGCGCCTCCGTCGGCCCGCCCGGCGCCGCGCGCGTCAGCGCATAGGTGACGGCGACATCCTTGGTCGGCATGTAGGGGGGGTGGTCATCCGCGGCCATGGCCGGCGCCAGGGACGCCATCAGCCCGATCGCGCCGCCGATCGCGACCCCCGCCATCCGCAGGCTCGCCGCTCGTCTCGTCCGCATGGTCTCAAACATGATCCTTATCCTCGTTTCGGGCCTCGGCCCACGTGAAATTTACGCGCATTTCCCCAAGGTGGATGCACGGGAGCACGCCGCCAAGGCCTCGACCTCCTCGCGCCATATCGCGGGCGGAAGATCGGGGAGCCACCGGGCTCGTGCAGAAACTGCCTCGGCGAGGCGCTGCTTGTAAACCTCGCGCGGCAATTCGATCGCGCCGAACCCGGCGAGATGGCTGGTCACGAACTGGGTGTCGAGCAGCCGATAGCCACCCTGCCGGAGCCGGGCGACGAGATGCACCAGCGCGACCTTGGAGGCATCACGCGCCACGCTGAACATGCTCTCGCCGAAAAACGCGGCGCCGAAACTGACCCCGTAAAGCCCGCCGACCAGCCGCCCCTCCTCCCAGGTTTCCAGCGAATGGGCATGGCCCTGGCGATGGAGGGCGAGGAACAGCCGCTCGATTTCGGCGTTGATCCAGGTATCGCCGCGCGAAGGCAGGGGGGCGGCGCAACCGGCGATGACGGCGGCGAAATCGCGGTCGGCGGTGACGGTGAAACGCCCGGAGAGCACGGTGCGCCGCAGCCGCCTTGGCAGATGAAATCCCTCCAACGGCAGAATGCCCCGTTGCTCCGGGTCCAGCCAGTAGAGATGCGCGCCATGCCGGCTTTCCGCCATCGGAAACAGCCCGGCCTGATAGGCACGCAGCATCAAATCGGGCGTGATGCGGAAATTCCGAACCGACATGGCATCATTCTGCCCCGTTTGGGCAGGCGAAATAAAGGGCAATCCTCGGTTGAATGATCACGAATAGCTCAAGACGCGGTGCGTCTCTGTGCAGACGCGGGCTCTGGAGACGCGGGCTCTGGCCCGATCTCGCCGGCGGCGGTAGAAGCAGTGCGAGGAGACGACGCCATGCCCCTGCTCGAAGCCATTCCTTATCCCGATGAGACGCTCCGGCGCATTCTCGCCGAAACCCGGACCATCGCCCTCGTCGGCGCTTCCGCCAATTGGAACCGGCCGAGCTATTTCGTGATGAAATATCTCCAGGGCAAAGGCTATCGGGTGATCCCGGTCAATCCCGGCCTCGCCGGCGGCGACCTCCTCGGCGAGCGGGTTTATGCCAGCCTCCGCGACATCCCCGAGCGCATCGACCTGGTGGATATCTTCCGCGCCTCCCGGGACGTGCCGCTGATCGTCGAGGACGCGATCGCGATCGGCGCCCGCGTGGTGTGGATGCAGCTCGGCGTGCGCAACGACGACGCCGCCAGACGCGCCGAGGCGGCCGGGATCGAAGTGATCATGAATCGCTGTCCGAAAATCGAGTTCGGCCGGCTCGGCGGCGAGCTTTCCTGGAGCGGGGTCAATTCCGGCCTGATCCGCAACCAGGCGGCGAGCGCGCCGCGCGGGGAGGCGCGCGGCAAAACATCCCATCTTCCGCCGGAAAATCCGCGTTACGGCTTCGAGACCCGCGCCATTCACGCAGGCGCCGCGCCCGATCCGACCACCGGCGCCCGCTCGACGCCGATTTATCAAACCGCGGCCTATGTGTTCGATTCGGTCGATCACGCCGCCTCGTTGTTCAACCTGCATAATTTCGGCTATCTCTACTCGCGCCTGACCAACCCCACGGTTTCGGTCTTGGAGGAGCGGGTCGCGAGTCTCGAGGGCGGGCGAGCCGCCCTTGCCGCCGCGTCGGGCCATGCCGCGCAATTTCTCACCTTCTTCACCCTCCTCGAACCCGGCGATGAATTTCTCGCCTCACGCAATCTTTACGGCGGCACGCTGACCCAGTTCGGGCTTTCGTTCAAAAAACTGGGCTGGCATTGCCATTTCGTCGATCCCCTCGATCCCGAGAATTTCCGCCGCGCCTTGACGCCTC
>JAKAQU010000067.1 GCA_021819535.1 Pseudomonadota bacterium
ACGGCCCGCTGATTAAGAGTCAGCTGCTCTACCAACTGAGCTATGCGCCCGGACGGGTGACCTCTTAGCAGTCTCGCCTAAGACTGTGAAGCCCAAGAACGTGGAATGTCCCGAAACGCGGGAAAGTTTTCTCCGTGCAAAGTTAGAAAATCTCCTTTTTAGTGGCGAATGGGCCTCGGGGGTGGATGGGCGAGGGTGGCGCGGCTTTCACCATCACGCTACGCTGTCCTCAGGATCACGCGCCCCTTCTCATCCAAGGGCACCGCCTTCCCGACGGTTATCGACCCCGCGAATCCCCCCCATCAGACATGAACGTCATGTCCTGACCTCGATCACATCTGTCCGGATCGAAATAGCGCGTGCCATCGCAAGAATCCTGCCGGGCTGCCCTTGCTGCCAGCGGGACAGACGCAGAATGTGTCTTAGGACACAGTAAGGCTATAGGGTGTCGCAAAAGGAATGTCCGCGGCGGGATTCGAACCCACGGCCCCAGGATTCACCCCACTTCGGCTCACGCCGCCGCGAAGTCATGTGCCTCGCGTTCGTGGTCCGGACTGTCCCTTCACCCTGGGCCATAACCGCCGTTAGGTGCCGCCCGTCCAGTCTCTACACCTTCCCCGCCGGCGAAGACGGGGCTTGGCTCGGGATCGGCGCGGCGCAAGCGCCGGGCGTTCCCCGAATTTGAGCGGATCCGCCGCGTGGTTTCCCAGCGCGACGCCCAATTTCGTAACCAGGAATCCTGTGCTCTATCCTGCTGAGCTACGCGGACATCGAAGCCCACTTATAGCCGTGCTTGGGCGCGCGATCAAATCGCGACGCGCACGCCGAGTTCGACCACGCGGTCGGGGGGAATGCGAAAAAACTCGGTCGCCGAGACGGCGTTCCGCGCCATGGCGAGGAACAGCCACATCCGCCAGAGCGACATTTTCGGCACCATCGCCGGCACCAGGGTCTCGCGGCCGAGGAAATAGCTCACCTGCATGGCATCGAACGGCACGTTCTTGTCACGAAGCGCTTCCAACGCGCGCGGAATGTTCGGGCTTTCCTTGAACCCGTAGGAGAGAATGACGCGGTAGCAGCCCGCGCCGAGATCCTCGATTTTGGTCCGCTCAGCCTCCGCGACCTCCGGCACATCGACATTGTTCACGGTCACGAACAGCACCTGCTCGTGCAGCACCTTGTTGTGCTTGAGGTTGTGGAGGAGGGCGCCCGGCACGTAATCGGGGTTGCCGGTGAGGAATACGGCGATGCCAGGGACACGCACGGTGCGCGATTGCGGCAGGCGGGCGATGAAGGTCGCGAGCGGCAGGCTGTCCTGCTGCCAGCGCGCGAGCATGAGATCGCGCCCGCGCCGCCAGGTGGTCATCAGCGCCATGATCACGCCGCCGATGACGAGCGGCACCCAGCCGCCCTCGATCACCTTCAACGAATTGGCGGCGAAGAACGTGCCATCCAACAGCAGGAAGAAGCCGAACACCGCGATCGCCGCCGTGCGCGGCCAGTGGAACTGGCGGCGGAAGACGACGGCGGCGAGGATCGCAGTGCAGAAAAACGTCCCCGTGACGGCGATGCCATAGGCCGAGGCCAGGCTGTCACTGGTCTTGAAGGACAGGACCAGGATCAGCACCGCGACTGCGAGGATATAGTTGATCTGCGGGACATAGATCTGCCCCTCCTCGGTCTCACCGGTGTGGCGCACCGTCATGCGCGGGAGGAAGCCGAGCTGCATGCATTGCCGCGCTATCGAATAGGCGCCGGAAATCAATGCCTGGCTCGCGATCACGGTCGCGATCGTCGCCAGGATGACCATCGGCAGGCCGAGCCAGGAAGGAGCCAGCAAATAGAACGGGTTGGCGATCGCGCTCGGGTCGCTCAGCACCAGGGCGCCTTGGCCGAGATAGTTGAGGATCAGCGAGGGGAGGACGAAAAAAGACCAAGAGATGCGGATAGGGCGGGCGCCGAAATGCCCCATATCGGCATAGAGCGCTTCCGCCCCGGTGACCGCGAGCACCACCGCGCCGAGCACGATGAAGGCGATGAAGCGGTAGTGGAGGCAGAGCGCGACCGCGTAGCTCGGCGAGAGCGCGAGCAGGATGAAGGGATGGCGCGCGATGGCGATCGCGCCGAGAATGCCGATCACCGCGAACCAGAGCGCCATCACCGGCCCGAACACGCGCCCAACGCGGCCGGTGCCGTAGGATTGCATGACAAACAGCACGACGATGACGAGTGACGCGATCGGCAGCACATAGGTCTGCAGCCCGGGTGCCGAGACCTCGAGCCCTTCGAGCGCCGAGAGCACCGAAATCGCCGGGGTGATCACGCCATCGCCGAAAAAAAGGCTCGCGCCGACGATGCCGACCAAAGCGAGGCCGCGCCGTGTGCTCGCGAGCTTCGAGACCCGCTGCGCCAGCGCCATCAGCGCCAGAATGCCGCCTTCGCCGCGGTTGCCGGCGCGCATCACCAGCATGACGTATTTGACCGTGACGATCAGGATCAGCGACCACACGATGAGCGAGAGAATGCCGAGGATTTCCGGCGCGTTGATCGGATGCGGCTGCAACAGGACGAGGCTCGCGTGAAACGCATAGAGCGGGCTCGTGCCGATATCGCCATAGACGACACCGAGCACGGCGAGCAGCATGCCGAGCTTCGGCGCCCCGTCACGCCGCTCGGCGACATTCATCCTGCACCCTCCGTGCGAGGGGCTTTGGCGGGCGGGCAAAGCGTCATCGTCTCGGGCCTCTGCTCGGGTTGTGCATTGCAAAATCGTGGCGCTCCGGCCGGCACCCATACGCCAGCCGCCGCCGGCGGCGCAAGCAGGCGGCGCAAGCAAGCGGCGGGGGCGGCCTCACACGGTCGCGGGACGGGGGCCGAAAATAGCCGAACCAAGGCGGATTTCTGTCGCACCACTCGCGATCGCCGCCTCGAAATCGCCCGACATCCCCATCGAGATCACGCCGAGGCGGTGGCGATGGGCACAGGCGGCGAGCCAGGCGAAATGCGGCGTGGGATCGGCCCCGGCCGGCGGAATGCCCATCACGCCGATCAAGGAAGCCCCGAAACGAGTGCGGCAATCGGCGATGAAATCATCTGCCGCCGCCCGTCCGATCCCGGATTTCTGCGGCTCGTCACCGAGATTGACCTCGACCAGAAGGGCTGGCCGCCGCCCCTCGCGCGCCATCGCCGCGGCCAGGGCGTCGGCGAGGCCGGGGCGGTCGAGGCTTTCGATGACATCGAACAGCCGTACCGCCTCACGCGCCTTGTTGGTCTGGAGATGGCCGATCAGATGCAGGCGAAGATCGGGAAATTCGGCGCGGAGAGCGGGAAATTTCGCCGCCGCCTCCTGCACCCGATTTTCGCCGAAATGCCGCTGCCCGGCGGCGAGGGCCACGCGCACGGCCGCTTGCGGCTGGGTTTTGGAGACTGCGAGCAGGGTGAGCGCCGCCGGATCGCGCCCGCATCGCAGCACCGCCGCATCGAGGCGGGCGCGGACGGCTTGGAGGCGCGCGGCGATACCGCTCTCGCCGTCGAGATCGGAATGTGCTTTGAGGCCGGTCATGGACGGCAAACTCCTGTCTTGGGCTTTTCGGGTCAAGCCGTCTCGCGCGAAGGTGGCGGGGCAGGGGCGGCTTCCGGCGCTCTGGCTGTTCAGCGACCCGCACCGTCTCCCCGACCCGCGCCCCGCCATCCTGCGTCTCCCCAAGGGGCGCGCCGGGGTCGTGCTCCGCAACCCCGAACCCGCTCTTGCCCGCGCTGCAGCCAGGCTCTGCCGGGCGCGGCGGATCACGCTTGCGATCGGCGGCGATTGGCGGCTGGCTGCCGCTCTCGGCGCCGGGCTTCACCTCAGATCGGCCGGCATGGTGCGGCGCTCTGGCCTGAAGCCGCGGTTTCTCACCGCATCCGCCCATTCGCGGGTGGAATTGCACCGGGCAGCCCGGCATGGGGTCGCGCTCGCTTTTCTCTCGCCGGTGTTTCCAACGCCGAGCCATCCCGGCGCCATTGCCCTCGGCGTCGTGCGCTGGGCGGCGCTCGCGGCGCGTGCGCCTCTTCCGCTCGTCGCCCTCGGCGGCATCACCGGCAAGACCGCGCGCCGCCTGCCACGCCGGCTCTGTGCCGGGATCGCTGCGATCACGGCGCTCTCGGCGCCGCTCGCCCCGATTATGTCATCGCCTGCCTGACCCACTCCGCCCAGCCCAGCGTCGCGGCATCGTCGTCGAAACGCCCGACGATCTGCAGGCCGAGCGGCATGCCATTCGGCCCCTTGCCGGCGGGGACGGTGACGCAGGGCAGGTGGAGGCTGGTCCAGAGATAATTGAACGCCGGATCGCCGGTGAAATCGAGGCCGCGCGGCGCCTCACCGGGGGCTGCGGGGGTCAGGAGAATGTCCAGCCCCTCGACCGCGGCGGGAAAGGCGGCGCGGAGCTTTCGCATGGTCGCGCGCGCGGCGAACAGGCCTTCGGGGGCGGCGGCCATGCCGGCGGTGAGGCGTTCGGTCAGCGCGCGGCTCAACTGGGCGGGATGGGTGAAAAGCTCCCAGGCGAGGGCGCGGGCCGCCTCGGCGTTCATGACCACGGGATGCGCTTCCGCCAGTGCCGTGAAAGGTTCCGGCAATTCGCGCTCCTCGATGCTGGCGCCGGCGCGGGCGAGGCGGGTCGCGGCCTCGGCCAAGAGGGCCGCGGTCTCCGGCGCCGCTTGCGACCAGGATAGCGAGCGACAGAGGCCGATCCGTGGCGCTCGCTCCGGCTTGCGATCCGGGTCGCCGAGGGCACGCCCGCCGAGCGTCCCCGCGAGCAGCGCGCAATCGCCGACACTGCGGGCAAAAACGCCGATCGTATCGAGGCTTTCCGAGAGCGGCTTGAGCCCGGCGCGGTTGATGGTGCCGAAGCTCGGCTTGAAGCCGACGACGCCGCAATAGGCGGCGGGGCGGATGACGCTGCCGGCGGTCTGCGTCCCGAGGGCGAAGGGGAAATACCCGGCCGCGACCCCGGCCGCCGAGCCGCTGCTGGAGCCGCCCGGGGTGCGCGCCGGATCATGCGGGTTGGCGGTCGGGCCGGGATGGCGATAGGCGAACTCGGTCGTCACCGTCTTGCCCATCACCACGGCACCTGCCGCCCGCGCCCAGGCGATCGCGGCGGCGTCGGCGCGCGGGCGATGGCCGCGCCAGATCGGCGAGCCATAGGCGCTCGGCATATCGGCGGTGTCGAACACATCCTTGACCCCGAGCGGGAGCCCGGAAAGCGGCCCCGGCATCGGTTTTTTCGTGATCACCTCGGGATCAAAATGGGCATAGACATGGAGGCGCGGCTCATGCTGTGCCGCGCGGGCAAGGCAGGCTTCGCGCAGCGCCTCGGGCGTGAGCCGCCCCTCGCGGAGATGCCGCGCGGCTTCCTTGGCGGTGAAATCGGCGGGGTCGGGCATCACGTTTCTCCTCTCGCTAAGCGTTTTGTGCATTGTCAGGCTGGCGCAACCAGACGCCAAGGTCCATCTTCAAGAAACGGCACCCGCTCTTTTGTCGGAGATCAAGAGATCATGTTCACAGCGATGCGCATCACGGGGTCGGCGCTCGTGCTTCTTGCGCTCGGCGGCTGTTCGACACAGCATCAGAGCTCCGCCGATCAGGCGGCGATCGCCGAATGCCGCCAGCAGGTCGAAAAAGCCTTTCTGCAACAGAATCCGGATGCGCTTTACCGCCAGGATCTCTATGCCAGCAGCACCCGTGACGCGCCGAACGCGACCTATGGTCTGATGGGTGTCTCCGGCGCCGGGCTCGGCGCCGCCTATGACCGCAATCAGGCGCTGGAAAATTGCCTGATCCAGAAGGGGGTGCCACCGCAGGCGCCGAGCGTTCAACCCTGGCTGCCAGTGGCTCCTTAATCAGTGGCTCCTTGACCGGGTCGGCGCGGGCCGCGCGCGGAAGAGGTGAACGGCGTTCGGTTCTGCTAATCTCGCCGCATGGCAAAATCGATCCGCCTTTACATAGCAGCCCCGCTTTCCGCCGGCACGAGCGTCGCCCTCAGCCGCGAACAGGCGCATTATCTCGGCGCCGTCATGCGTCTTTCGCCGGGCGCGACGATTTTCCTGTTCAATGCCCGTGATGGCGAATGGCGCGCGCGGATCGACGCCCTCGGCCCCAAGGGCGCGATCGCGGTGCCCGAGACGCCAAGCCGCGCGTCGGAGGCCGAGCATGAGGCAAAGACGGGGGGTGGCCCGTGGCTGGCCTTCGCCCTCCTCAAGCGCCAAGCCACCGACCTCGTCGTCCAGAAGGCGACCGAGCTTGGCGCCGCCGCCCTGCTGCCGGTGCTCACCGCCCGCGGCGTCGGCGAGCGGGTCAATCTCGGGCGGCTCGAAGCGATCGCGATCGAGGCGGCGGAACAGAGTGAGCGGCTGTCACTTCCCGTGATCCGGGCGCCGCAGCCGCTCCCCGCCCTTCTCGCCACCTGGCCGCGCGAGCGCCGGCTGATCGCCGCGATCGAGCGCGCTGATGCGCCGCCGCCGATGGCGGGCGAGGGGCCGGTCGCCCTTCTCATCGGGCCGGAGGGCGGTTTCACGCCGGCGGAGCTTGACGTTCTGCGTGCGCATCCCTTTGTAGAGCCGGCGACGCTCGGGCCGCGTATCCTCCGCGCCGAGACCGCCGCGATCGCCGGCCTCGCCCTGCTTCAGGGGCCGCTCTGGCGATCGCGATGAACCCTGTTGCTGCCTCCGCGACGCCGCCCGTTTTGGGTCCGCGCGCCATAAGGTGATGAGACGCGCATGTCCAATCCTGGCGAGATCGATGCCACCCCTATTACCGACCGGCGCCAGCTCACGGCTTGGCTTGAGGCCGGCTGCAAGCCGTCTGCCGCGTGGCTGATCGGGACCGAGCACGAGAAATTCGGCTTCCGCCTCGAAGATCTCGCCCCCCCGCCTTATGAGCCGGCGGGGATCGGCGCGGTGCTCGCCGGCTTCGAGCGCCTGGGCTGGGCGCCGATCCTCGATCGCGGCCGGATCATCGGGCTCAAGGGCGGAGATGAGCGGGCCTCGGCCTCGCTCTCGCTCGAACCCGGCGGGCAGTTGGAACTCTCCGGCGGGCTTCTGTCCGATCTTCATGCCACGGCGCGCGAGATGGAGGTGCATTTTGCCGAACTCCACACCGTCGCCGACGGGCTCGGCCTCGGTTTCGCCCCGCTCGGCTTTCATCCCACGGCGCGCCGCGACGCGATGCCGTGGATGCCGAAAAGCCGCTATGCTATCATGCGCCGTTATATGCCCGAGCGTGGCGATCTCGGCCTCGATATGATGCTCCGTACCTGCACCGTGCAGGCCAATCTCGATTACGAATCGGAGGCCGACATGGTGCGAAAGCTCCGCGTCGCCCTCGCGCTCCAACCGATTGCCACCGCGCTCTTCGCCAATTCGCCGTTCACCGAGGGGCGTCCCAACGGATTTCTCTCCTACCGCGCCCATATCTGGTCCGATACCGATCCCGATCGCACCGGCATGCCGGACGTGTTCTTCGAAGACGGCTTCGGCTTCGAGCGCTATGTGGACTGGGTGCTCGACGTGCCGATGTATTTCATCCAGCGCGATGGCGGCTTCGTCGATCTCGCCGGCTGTTCGTTCCGCCGCTTTCTTGAGCGCGGCCTCGACGAGGCGCCGGGCGCACGTCCGGTGATGGGGGATTTCGCCGATCATCTGACCACCGTTTTCACCGATGTCCGGCTCAAGCGATTTCTCGAAATGCGCGGTGCGGATGCCGGAACGCCAGCGATGATGGTCGCGCAAAGCGCGCTGTGGACGGGCCTTCTTTACGATGCGGCGGCTCTGGCGGCGGCGACGGCGCTGGTGCGCGCCCATCCGTGGCAGGATTTCATCGCGCTCCGTGCCCTCGTCCCGCGCCAGGGTCTCGCCACCCCCTGGGGCCGGGGCGGCACGCTCCGCGATCTTGCGCGCGCGATGGTCGCGATCGCCGCCGATGGCTTGCGCGCACGCGAGAGATATGACGCGGAGGGGCGCGATGAGCGCCGCCTCCTCGCCCCGATCGAGGAAATCGTCGCCGGCGGTCCCACCCAGGCCGAGCATTGGCTCGCGCGCTACGAGACGGAATGGGGCCGCGACATCCGCAATATTTTTCGCGAGGCGCGCCTCTGACGCCCCTTGCCGCGGGCTCTCTCGAAAAGCTCAGGACGCGTCAAAAACAAAGGCGTTCTATCAATCATCAGGGCAGGGGCAGCGGTAAGGGCAGGGGCTTTGCCCCAGCCCCCCACCAAAGGCAATGCCTTTGGAAACCGATCCGGAATGCGGGTCTGGGGCGGTCAGTGGTGCGAGGAGCTGTGCGGGCGGGCGGCGGCAAGGGGGAGGGCCGTATCCGTCCGCGCGGCGAAACCGCCCCGCGTCGCCGCGGCGCTGCGGGCGGCCATGGCATGGGCGAAGCGCGGACTGATCCGGGTCATGATCCGATCGGCATTGGTGTGGATTTCATCGACGACCGGCCCTGCCGGCGCGCGTTGCGCCCGTGTCGCCGCGGTTGAAGCAAGGCGCGCGAGAATGGCTGCGTTCTGGCCGACGCGGTGCGCGAGCGCCGCTGCATCGGGCGGGACGGGGTGATCGGGATCGGCGACCGCGAGCCGGTTGATCGCGCGCAGATAGTCGCGATCGACCGGGTAGGGCGGGAGGTAGAATTCACCCGGCCAGAGCGGCGTCCAGGCGAGCGTGCCGAAGGGGTAGAGCGTCGGGTTGCCGAGATCAAAGCCGAAGCCGCTGCCCATGCCGATGCCGGCATTCATCCCGACGAAGGCAACCAGCGCCGGGGCATAGACCGGGCGGGCTTCGAGCGGCGCATTGGGGAGGCTCGGCGCCCAGGCCCAGGTGCCGTCCACCGGCACCCAGCGCCCGTAATGAAACGGCGCAAACCCCCAGCTCGTGCTGTCCACCCAGGTCCACCCCCAGGGCGCGACATAGGTCCAGGTGCCGGCCGTATAGGGCACATAGCCGCCCCCTTCGGGCGGATACCAGAGCGGGCCGAGGGTGGGATTGTTCTCCCAGGTGCCGACCGAGAGCAGGTTCTCGCCCCCGGTCATGCGCGCAACCTGCGGCGGCAGCGCGAAAACCGGTGGTGAGGAGGCATATTCCGCCGGATCGTGGGCGCCCATCTCCAGGGTGAAATCATCCACCTGCAAATCGCCGACGGCGCCGTGATAAGGGCTGGCGGTGCCGGCGAAAACCCCGCTCCGCTCGACACCGAGGCGAAACGTCATCATCCCGCCCATGATCTCCGCCGGCGCATCGAGCGCGGAAAACCGGGTCGCATGCCCGGCATCGCCGGCCTCGATGACGAAGCGGCCGGTGCGTTCGGCGCGCATCGTCGCGCGTTGGGTTACGACGAGCCAGACCTCGCCAGCCTCGGGGTCGCGAATATCGAGGAACATGGCCCCGCGCTCCAGATGGGCGATGAAGCGCCGATCGTCGAGACGAAGGATGGCCAGACGCGCCGCCCCGCCGAGCCAGAAACGGCTCGGCCCGATTTCGATTTTGACCATGGCGCCCGGGCCGGTCATCACCGTGCTGGCGCTGGAGAGCGGCTCATTGCCGCGTGCCGCACCCCACGCCGCCGCCTCATTCCGCAATGCGACCGCGCCGCGCAGCGCCGCGATCCGCCCGACCCGGCCGGGCGGCGAAAGCGATGGCGCTGGCGATGAAGCGAGCGGCGTCTCCGCGGCCGGCTGGGACCAGGCGATGCGGCAAGCCTGCGGGCCGACCACAGTCAGGATCGAGAGAAGCGAGATGAGAATGCGCCGATATCTCCGCATACCAGGGAGATGCGTCGGCGGGGGCGCCATGAAAAGAGGAGAAGACGCGGGCCGCGAAGCCGCCGCCGAGGTCACATTTTCTTGAGCCCAGAGGCCGCTTGATCGCAACGATCGGCTTTTCTTCGCAATCGTCGGCCTATCCGGGTGTTGACGACGAAATGATCGCCGGCGGGTATTCCTCCCACGCACGATCTTCGCCATGTATCTTGGCGCCAGACCTCGCGTTCCGCGAGGCGCTGGAGGAGATGGTTCCACAATGCACGTCATGCGAGCCTCGCGTCGAATGCTCGCCGTCTTCGGCATGGCCGCCTTGCTTGGTGCCTGCGGCGGCGGCGAGGCCAGCTACTACACCGCCGGCTACGGCGATGATTACGGCGGCTATTACGGCTATGGCGGCGACCCTTATTACGGCTATGGCGGCTATGGCGGTTATGGGGGCTATGGCGGCTACGGTTATGGCTACGGCATCGATCCCTATTGGGGCTGGGGGCTAGGGTTTTTGGGCTTCGGCGCGCTGGCCTTCGGTGGGTATGATGGGTTTTACCGCGGCGGCGGCTATTTCGATCATGGCGGCTTTGGCCATGGCTTTGGCGGTGGCGGCTTCCACGGCAATTGGGCGCACGCCTATGGCGGGCCTGGCGGCGTAGGCGGCTTTGCCGGCGCTCATTCCGGCTTCGGCGGTTTTCATGGCGGCGGTTTCGGCGGATTTCACGGCGGCGGCGGCGGCTTCGGCGGTGGCGGGTTTGGCGGCCATCATTGAGTGTGCGTGAGCGAGAATTTGGCCAGAGCCTCGGCGATGGCGGCCGGCCTGGGCGGGCAGCCACGCACAACGAGGCTCGGGGCGAGAGCGGCGATCCCGTTGCTGACGGCATAACTCCCCGCGAAGACGCCGCCGTCGATCGCGCAATCGCCGAGTGCGACGAGGTATTTCGGCGCTGCCATCGCCTCCCATGCGGCGCTGAGCGCGTAGTCCATGGCACGGGTCAGCGGCCCGGCGACGAGCAGGATCAGCGCCTCTCCGGGCGATGACACGAGAGAGAGTTCGGCCTTGGCGAGAGCGGCGCCGACGAGACGCATCTCAAGCGCG
>JAKAQU010000068.1 GCA_021819535.1 Pseudomonadota bacterium
CACCAGCTTTTGTGACCCAAACCCGATGGCGACGCCGACGATGCCGGCGCCGGCGAGGAGGGGTGCGATGTTGACGCCGATTTCCGAGAGCGCGACCGGGCCCGCGATCAGGAACAAAACCACGGCGAGGGCGGCGCGGATCATCGGCAAGAGCGTGCGCATCCGGCTTGCCCGCGCGACATGGCCCTCGCTGGTGAGCCGCGTCACCTGGCGCAGGATCAGTTCGTTCGCCCCCTCCCACACCACCAGGGCGGAAAACAGCACCAAGGCGATGGTGACCAGCGCCGAGACCACCCGCCCGCCGAGCGCGCCGTCGCTGAACCAGTCGAAGGCACCGAAACCCCAGACCTGAAGCAGCAGCACGAGCGTGACCGCGGTCAGAATTCCGGCAGCGATCGCGCGCAGCAAGCGATAATAATTGCGCGCGCGCGCCGAAATGCCGGCGAACCCCGGCACCACTTCGAGCCCGGCGATCGGCTCGGCGCCGACGTGAAACATGCGATCGAGCGCGCCGAGCAGAACCTGCCGCGCAGCGCGGCTGGCGATGAGAATGACGAGGCTGAGGGCGCTCGCCTGGATCAGCACCCGGTATCCATCCGGCACGCCGAGCGCCCAGACCAGCCAGAGCGCGAGAATGGCAATGATCGCGACATGATGCCAGAAACGCGCGGCCCGCCGCCGCGCCTCGGCGAACGGGCCGCCGTCCTCGGCGGCCGGCGCGATCCAGCCCGCGACCACGCGGCGGTTCTTGAACACCACCACCACGAGCATGACGTGGACGATGAGGGCGACGATCTTGAGCAATGCGTCATGGGCATCGGGATCGAGGCCGAAGACGAGGCCGACCTCGGCCAGCGCGTAGCCGAATACGCTGATCGCAACCAGCCGCCTGATCCAGCGGGTGATGGCGAGAGAAGGGGCATCGTCGATTCCGAAGACGCGCAAGCCGCGATAATCCGGCGAGACCAGAGAGCGCACAGCCGACATGATCACCTGGACCAGGACGAAGGCATCGACCACCGCGAGAATAACCACCTGGGTCGAGGCGCTGCCGGCGAGCGGAGTGCTGAGGAGGGCATAGACGAAGCCGAGCAGGATCAGCGAGGGGATCAGTTCGAGCAGGAAGCGGAGGAGAACGAAGGGTAGGCGCGCGAGCGGGATGGCGATGACCGGAGTACTCGCCGCCGTGGCCGAACCCGCGAGCGGCTCATCGGAGGTCTCGGCGGCCTCCGGGGCGGCCTCGCCCCTTTCCGGGCCGGTTTCGGCATTGGTGCCCTCGATATGGGCACCGACCAGGCTCTCCAGGGCGTGCCGTGGCCGGCGCAGAACCCGCTCGGCGATGACGTCGGCGGCAAGCCCGATCGCCAGGATCAGAACAAGACGCCAGAGCGCGGCGAAGAAACGGGCCTGGGCCGCGGGATCGCCGGCAGTTTCGCGCAGCCAGTCGCCGATTTCCTGAAAATCGGTCACCGCCTGGACGCTCTGGACGAGGCGTTTCGAGCCCTGCTGCAGGTGACCCGCGGCGTCGAGCAGAACCTGCGCCCCGAGACTGTTCGGGGCGAGCGGCAGGGCGGCGGCGAGCGGCGCCGGCGCGGCTGGATGGACGACCCCCGAGGCCGTGGCGAGGGCGCGGAGGGCCGCGATCAATTTCGCGCGTTTTTGCGGATCCTGGAGATCGCCGATCAATTCCTGCGCGGTCTGGCGGTCGAGCACCGGTGCGGCGGCGGCCGCCGGGGGTTGCGCGCCAGCCCGCCAGGGGACGGCACAAAACAGGATCAGAGCCAGAAACAGCGCGCGTGCCATAATGTTTCCGAACCATAGCCGCGAGGTGGTGTCAACGCCAGACGCGAGCGGGGGTGGCTCCCTTTTTAGGATTCTATCCGCTTCGTCTCCGGGCGAGACCACCGAGCGCGAAAAAAACCCGCCACGGCAGAAGCCGGGCAAGTTTGAGCAGGACGATGACCGGCCAGGGGAAAGCGATTTCGAAACCGGTGCGGCGAAGACCGCGCTCGATCCGTAGCGCCGCATCTTCGGCGCTGATGATGAACGGTTTCGCAGCCGTGTTCGCGGCGATCATCGGCGTTGCAACGAAACCAGGATTGATGACCTGGACGAGAATGCCGCTCTCCGCGCCTTCGAAGCGCAGCGAACTCGCCATGTGAATGAGCGCCGCCTTGCTCGCGCCATAGGAGGAGGCGCGGGGAAGACCGAGATAACCGGCGACCGACGCGACGATCGCGATCTGGCCGCGCTTCCGCGCGCGCATGCCGGGCAATACGGCGGCAAGCATATTGACGGTGCCGAGCACGTTCACCGCCATCACGTGCTGGAAAGCCGCGGCATCGAAATCCGCAAGACCCATCCGCTGCCACACCCCGGCATTGCTGATCGCAAGCGCGACAGGCCGCCCGCTCTCGGCCTCGATCCGGGCGAGTGCCGCCATCATGGCGGCGGCATCGGCGACATCGGCCGGGATCACCAGCACGCGCTCGGTCGGATAATGCTGCGCGAGCGCCTGCAATTCCGCCTCGCGCCGCGCCGTCAGCGCAACCGACCAGCCCTCGTCGAGAAGACGCCGCGCGAGCGCCTGCCCGATGCCCGAGGAAGCGCCGGTGATCCAGGCGAGGCCGTCCGCCGGCTGCACCGGCCGTGGTTGCAGGCTCGCCATCACAGCAGCTCGTAGCTGACGCGCGAGCCATCCGAGCCGACCAGAGCGAGGCCCACCCAATGGATCGGCCCCGGTTTCTCGCCTGGTTTCGGCTTGTCCTCGGCATACCAGAGATTGAGATTAAGATCACCGCTCGCGACATAGCGCACGGCGTCGATGCGGTCGCCATTGGCGGCCGAAATGGTCTCGGGGCCGATGCGGGCGATCTTGGCGCGCAAAAGCTTGCCATCGATATTGTCGATCAGAGGTGCAAAAAGGGTTTTCGGATTCCAATACGTGGTCGGGATCGCATCCTCGGGGGCGGCGTATTTTTCCTTGATGGTCTCGACCCAGAATTTCCCGTCCTTGTTCTTTGCCATCACCTTGGTATGAACGCCATTATCGTTGGTCGCGGAGACGAAACTCTCCAGCGTATCGCCATGCCAGATTTCCGTGCTTTCGTGGTTGTAGCGATAAAGCGGGATCGGGCCGAGCTTGACGGCGATATCGATGATGACATGGACGGTGAGCGGCCCGAGCACCGGCGGCTTCGGCGGTGGTGATGGTTTCGCCGGAACGGCCGCTTCCTTGGCGCCAGTGCCGGCCTGCGCCGTCTTGCTGATCGCGGCAGGCGAGGCCGCAGATGCCGTCGTAGCCGGGGCCGGCGGCGTTGCCGGCGGAGGGAGATCGGTGCGGCCCTGTTGGGTGAAGGTGAGGCCGTGCGTTCCGATCACATCGCCCTTGCGCATGATCCGAAACCGCAAACTGCCATTTTGCGGCACCGGCAAATCAGCGCCCGGCTGTGGCGGGGGCGCTGGCGATGGCATGACCGGGGCCGAACTCGCCGCCATGACCGGGGCCGGCAAAATCAAGCCCGCGCCTAGGGCCATCAATTCCCGCCGTTTGAAAAACATTCGACCCACTCCTTCCGAACGGACCTTGCCGCCATGCGGAAAAATCGGCAAGCCACGATGAAGCGAGATGGGGCTGTGGTCAGGGCCGGACGATCACCATGATCACGATGATCACCATGAGAACGGTCGGCACTTCGTTGGCGATGCGATAAAAGCGCTCCCCATGCCGGTTGCGGTCGTTGAGAAAATCACGCCGCCAGCGTGACAAGGCCCCGTGAAACCCGGACATCAGAAGAACGGACGTGAGTTTCACGTGCCACCACCCGGCATGCCAATCGATCACCCCGGGTGTCAGGATGAGAAGTATGCCAAAGCTCCAGGTCGCGATCATCGCCGGGTTGATGATCTGCTTGGACAGACGCCGCTCCATCACCTTGAAGCGCTCGGCCTCGGCCGAGCCCGGTGTGATGGCGCAATGATAAACGAAGAGCCGCGGTAGATAGAACATCCCGGCCATCCAGGCGATCACCGACATCACGTGGAACGCCTTGATCCAATGATAAAAAGGCGTGAGCAGGGCGAGGGTCATCTTTCAGCTCCGAAAGGGCAGCCGGTGTGGGATGCAGCACAGACCCGCCCGCCGCGATGGCTGCAAAGCCCGGGGCCTCGCGCCAAGGCGTTGCGGGCGATGGCCGCGAGAGCTTCGATGAAACCGGGCTCGTCGTTTTGCGCGGGCACCCGGAAATAGCCCGGGAGTGCGTGTCTTGCCGCCATTTCCGCATATTCGATATCGAGTTCGACCAAGGTTTCCGAATGCTCGGAGACGAAGGCGATCGGTGCGACGACCAGGGCGACATGATCGCGCCCGGCGCGTTCGATTTCGCTCTCCGTGCTCGGCTCCAGCCATTTTTGCGGGGTTGCGCGCGACTGATAGCAGACCCGCCAGTCAAGACCAGGTTCATCAAGCGCTGCCGCGACCGCGTGGGCCGTCGCTTCGACCTCCGCCTGATAGGGATCGCCGCGCACGACGATCACTTCGGGCAGGCCATGGGCGGAAAAAAGCAGGCGAAGCGGTGTTCCGGCCGGCAAGGTTCTGTGCGCCTCGCTGAGCGTCTTCCGGATGAGGGCAGCAGTCGCCGCGACATAGGCCGGATCATCGGGCCAGCAGCAGAGCGTGGTGACGGGTGCGATCAATCCCGATTTCGCTGCCGCCTCGCGCCAGGCGATGAGCGAACTCGCCGTCGTGGTGGTGGAGAATTGCGGATAGAGCGGAAGCAGCAGCACACGCTCGGGCCGCCATGCGGCAACCTCGCGCGCGGTCTCAACGCTGAAGGGATGCCAGTAGCGCATGGCGATGAAAACGCGTGTCGATCCCTCCGCAAAACAGGCCGAAAGTGCCGCGGCCTGGCGTTGGGTCAACTCCAGAAGCGGCGATTTTCCGCCGAGATAGGCATAATTCGCCGTGGCCGGGGCAAGGCGCGCGCGCGCGATCCAGCGCGCGAGAAAGGGGCGGATGAAAAACGGCACGCGAAGGATCGCGGGGTCGGTGAAAAGATTCTTCAGGAATGGCCGGATCGCCTCCGGCCGGTCGGGTCCGCCGAGATTGAAGAGAACGATCGCGGTACGCGGCGAAGAGCGGACTTCGGTCATGCCGGGCTCAGGTAATGCCGAGCGCCGGCGCTTCAAGCGGCATCGGCGCTGTTGCGGATCAGCGAAACCAGTTCGGCGACGTGCGTCGGCGGGGTTTCCGGCAAAATCCCATGCCCGAGATTGAAGACATGCGCTCGCCCGCGAAGCGCCCCCATGATGCGCGCGACCTCGGCCGTCATCGCCGCCCCACCGGCAAGGAGTGCCGCCGGGTCGAGATTGCCTTGGAGGGCAACCGGGGCCGCGACCTCGGCCGCGACGAGCGCGGGATCGGCCGCGGTATCCATCCCGACCGCATCCACTCCGCTGATTTCTGCGTACATCCCGAGCAGCCCGCCGGCAAGACGCGGAAACCCGATCACCGGTATCTCCGGAAAACATTCGCCGAGCGCGGCTCTGATCCGCGCCGCCGGCAACGCGACGAAACGGCGGAACAGAGACGGCGAGAGCACCCCGGCCCAACTGTCGAACAGCATCACGATTTCCGCGCCGGCAGCGATCTGGAGGCTGAGACTCGCGATCGTCGCCTCGGTCAGAACCGCCATCAGCCGCTCGAAATCGAGCGGCTGGCGATAGGCCATGGTCCGTGTTCGTGCATGGTCCTTCGATCCGCCGCCCTCGATCATATAGCAGGCGACGGTGAACGGCGCGCCAGCGAAACCGATCAGCGCGGTATCGCGATCGAGCCCGGCACGGACCAGCCCGACCGCTTCGAGCACTGGCGACAAGGCCGCCTCGAGGCGGCCGGGGTCGAGCCGGGCGATGTCACTGGCCTCAAGGCGCGGCAACACTGGCCCCTCACCCTCAGCAAAACGGAGACCATAGCCGAGCGCCCAGGGCAGGATCAGGATGTCGCTGAACAGAATGGCGCCATCCATGGCGAAACGCCGCACCGGCTGGAGTGTCGCCTCGGCGGCAAGAGCCGGCGTCGTGCAGAGCGCAATGAAATCGCCGGCGCGAGCGCGAAGTGCCCGATATTCCGGAAGATAGCGCCCAGCCTGGCGCATCAGCCAGATCGGCGGCGGCCAGGAAGGTGTACCGCGCAAGACCGATACCAGATGTTTCGCCACGCTTTTCCCCTGCTCTCGCACTCCCTCTTAAAGAGAAGATAGATAAAAGAAAATATGAGGGGGTTGATAGACCCTGTGGATGACGGGGTACCCGGGCGCGCTGGGATTAATGGGCTCGTTATCCACACAATCATTCCTAAACAAGATATTGCAATAGATGGATTTTTTATGGATTCTCAGAATTTCCGGAAGATGTCGCATCACTCATGCACAGGAAGCCGAGCCGAGGCCGGTTGTCCCCAGGTTTCACACGCCCCCCGGAGAGAGCGGCTGTTTTTCCCCGTTATCCCCGCTATCTTCGCTTTCATGACCCATCACAGGATGAACCTCCATCTGGTTTCGGATGCGACGGGAGAGACGCTCAATTCGGTGGCACGTGCGACCGTTGCTCAGTTCGAGCATGTTGAAATCATTTATCATCGCTGGTCGCTCATTCGCTCGCGCCTGCAACTGCATCGTATCCTCGAAGGGATAGAGGCCGAACCGGGGCCGGTTTTATCGACGCTCGTCGATCGTGCGCTGCGCCATGAATTGGGCGTGTTTTGCGAGCGTCTCGGTCTCACGGTGGTCAATGTCCTCGATCCGGTGATCACGGTGTTGCAGGAGCAGCTCGGTGAACTCGCGACAGCGCGGCCGGGCCGGCAATATGTTCTCGATGCCGATTATTTTCGCCGCATCGATGCCATGCATTACGTACTCGCGCATGACGACGGCCAGGCCGAGGCGGGCATCGCCGAGGCCGATGTCTGTCTCGTCGGCGTCTCCCGCAGCTCGAAGACGCCGACCGCTTTTTACCTCGCCAATCGCGGCGTCAAGGCAGCGAACGTGCCATTGGTGCCCAATCTTCCGCTCCCCGCTATTCTGGAGGAGGTTCCCTGCCCGATCATCGGCCTGACCATCGATCCGCAGGCCCTGATCGATATCCGGCGTCATCGTCTGCGCCTGATCGGCGCACCCGGTCTCGCGCGCCATGATGCGAGCGAATATATCGATGAAGAGGCGGTCAAGGCGGAATTGCTCTGGGCGCGGCGGCTCTGCGCGCGCCGCGGCTGGCCGCTCATCGATGTCACCCGCCGCTCGATCGAGGAGACGGCGGCCGCGGTTTTGCAGCGGATGGAGGAGTGGCACGCAAAACGGCGAAAGCGCCTCGAACCCGATCAGTCCGATATGGGATCCGCATGACATTCGTGCTCGCCAGCGGCTCCGGGGTGCGACGCATGCTGCTGGAAAATGCCGGGCTCCGGGTCGATGTGATCCCGGCTTCGATCGATGAAGCGGCGATCAAGCGGGCGGTGCGCGATGAGGGTGGGAATGCCGTGGATGCCGCCTCGTTGCTCGCGCGGCTGAAGGCCGAGCGGATCTCGCGATCGCATCCCGAGGCGCTGGTGATCGGCGCCGATCAGATTCTCGTCGCGGGTGAAAAATGGTTCGACAAGCCGGCCGATATCGCCGCCGCCGGGGCGCATCTCCGCGACCTCGCCGGCATTTGGCATGAGTTGGTGACAGTGGTTTTCTGTGTGCGCCGCGGCCTTCCCCTCTGGCATCACGTGGCGCGCCCCCGGCTTCGCCTCCGCCCGCTCTCGGAGGAAGCGATTTCGGCCTATCTCGCAGCCGAGGGGGAAATGGCTCTAACCTCGGTCGGCGCCTATCGTCTCGAAGGCTCGGGCATTCAGCTTTTCGATGCCATAGAGGGCGATTATTTCAGCATTCTCGGCCTGCCGCTCCTTCCTCTTCTCGGCTTTCTCCGCCAGCATCTCGGGCGGGAATGGATCGGCGGTGAGGAAAATCAGTCCTTTTTGCCGTACCCCCCGTGACAAAAATCACGATCGCGTGTTATGTTTGAAAAGGACCAACCACCGCGCGTAGCATCTGGCTGACGCAGCGGCGATTTGGTGTCAGAATACTCGCTCTCTCTAGTCGTCGTCTTATCGTCCAATGGCGTGGTTTTTCGTCTCTCGTCTGTCCAGCGTGGTAGAGGATCGAAGACCGCGTTACGTAATAACCCAAGGGAGGAACCCCCGATGAAGCAAAAACAGCGCAAGGCCGCGCTATCCCTGGCCGTTGCCATGGGCGCGGCCCTCACCGCGTCTGGAGCGATGGCGCAGACCATCGATACCAAACGGATCGAAGCCAACAACCCGAATGACTGGCTCACCTATCATGGATCATACAACTCCTATCACTATAGCGGGTTGACCCAGATCAATACCAAGAACGTCAAGAATCTCTCGGTCGCCTGGATCCATATCCCCGGCCATTCGACGCGCGGCCTGCAATCCATGCCGCTGGTCGCCGATGGCATCCTCTACTACACCGGCTCCTATAGCCGCGTTTTCGCGATCGACGGCGCGACCGGCGGGGTGATGTGGTCTTATTTCCCCGAACTCGACGACGCCCTGGTCTCCCGCCAGACCCATTCGCCGTATAATCGCGGCGCGGCCCTCGGCGAAGGCAAGGTCTTCGTCGGCACCGTCGATGGCCGGCTCATCGCCCTCGACATGAAAACCGGCAAGCCGGCCTGGGATACCAAGCTGATCGACAGCCAGAAGCTCACCGTCGGCTTCACCGGCGCCCCTCTCTATGTCAATGGCGAGGTGGTGATCGGCTCGCAGGGCGGCGAGTGGCCGGTCCAGGGCAAGATCTACGCCGTCGATGCCGCGACCGGGAAGAAGAAATGGGAATTCAACACCACTGGCGATGACTCGGCCAAATCCACCTGGGGCAATGACACCTGGCGCATCGGTGGTGGTGGTGGCTGGATGCCGGGCGGCTATGACGCCAAAACCAACACCATCTGGTGGGGCACCTCGAACCCTGATCCGCTTTATGACTGGGCCGGGGCCAATTGGAAGACCGATGGCGCCCGCCCCGGCGACAATCGCTATACCACCTCGGTGCTCGGCCTCGACGCCGAAACCGGCAAGCTCAAATTCTATCACCAGGAACTGCCGCACGACACCTGGGATTTCGACAGCGCGCCGGGCGAATTCGTGATGCTGCAGCGTGGCGGGCAAGATTACGTCGTTCACCCCAACAAGAGCGGCTTCATTTTCGTCTATGACGACAGCGCCCATGTCAAGAATGTCTGGCCGATCGTTCACAACTACAATTTCGTCAAGAACATCGACCCGAAAACCGGCGAGTTGATCGGCCGGCGTGACTTCACTGCCGGCAAGCAGGGCGAAGTGCTCTGCCCGCATATCTCCGGCGGCGTGAGCTGGAACTCGGGTTCTTACAACCCGAAAACCGGGCTTTACTACAAGCTCGGCCAGGAATGGTGCATGAAGCTCGAAGTGGTCAAGACGACGCCGGTGACCGAGCCGCAGGTGCAGCTCAACATCGGCGCCAATTTCCAGATCGCGCCGCCGCCCGGCGGCACCATCTACGGCCATCTCGACGCCCGCGATCCCATCACCGGCAACAAGAAATGGGAAGTGAAATTCCCCGAGCCGCCGATGGCGAGCGTGATGTCGACCGCCGGCGATCTCGTCTTCGTGCCTGACAGCCGCGGCATCGTCCACGCCTTCGACGCCACCAGCGGCAAGGAGCTCTGGACCCATAACGACGGGCTCGGCCATCAGGGCGGCATCATCAGCTACGCCGCGGGCGGCAAGCAGTATGTCGCGGTCACCTCCGGCTTCGGCGGTATGGTGAGCGACGATTTCGCGCCGGCTTTCGGCGGCGTCTACAAGAGCATGCCGCGCGACGACGGCGCGCTCGTCGTCTACAGCCTTTCGAAGTAGTCTCCGATCAATCGAAGCCGGCGAGGATCGTTTCCTCGCCGGCTGTTTTTTGGAATGTGCCGCAAAGATGATGTTTCGCTATCTCAGCCTCGCCACCGTCGCGCTGTCGATCGCTTCCGTCTTGCCGGCAATGGCGCAGCAGGTTGCTGGCACGCCGGCGGCGGAAACCTCGCATCTCGATGTCGATCAGCTCTTTGCCACGACCTGCGGCTGGTGCCATAGTGACGGCGGCCGTGTCGCCGGCAAGGGGCCGCAACTGATGAATACCAAACGCAGCGACGATTTCATCCGTAACCGGATCAAGCATGGCAAGGAAGGCGCCATGCCGGCTTTCGGCAGCACGTTCAACGATGCCGATATCGACAAGATCATTCACTACATCCGCTCGCTCAAACCGGATCAGCCATGAAAAAATATCTCGCCGCCATTGCTGTTTTTGCGTTCGTCGCCGCGCAAGCGGAGGCGCGCTCGCTCGATGCCGTGCGCGCCCGCGGCGTGCTCGGCGTCTGCGCCCATCCCAACGCACTGCCCTTCTCCAGTAAGGCCGGCGACCCGCCTGGGTTCCAGCTCGAACTCGCGCGCGCGATCGCCAGCAAGCTCGGCGTTGCGATGGAACCAGATTGGGTCGTCACCGCGTTTCAAATCCGCGCCGCCAATTGCGATATCCTGCTCGATGCGATCGACGATCGCGAGGCGCAGAGCGAATCCCATCTCGCGACCTCGCAGCCCTATTATCGCACCGGTGCCGCGCTCGTGGTGCCG
>JAKAQU010000069.1 GCA_021819535.1 Pseudomonadota bacterium
CCGCGATCGCCAAACTCCGCGGCTCGATCGGCCATCTCAACCGCGAGGGGCGCGAGCGCCTCGGGGCCGTCTTCGCCGAGGTCGATCGGCATTTTCAAGCACTTTTCACCCGCATGTTCGGCGGCGGGCGGGCCCATCTCGCCTTGGTCGGCTCGGAGGATCCGCTGTTGGCCGGGCTTGAGATCTATGCCCAGCCGCCGGGCAAGAAGCTTGCGACCCTCTCTCTTCTTTCCGGCGGCGAGCAGGCTTTGACCGCGCTTTCGCTGATTTTCGCCGTCTTTCGCTGCAACCCGGCGCCGGTCTCCGTGCTCGACGAGGTCGATGCGCCGCTCGACGATGCCAATGTCGAGCGCTTTTGCGCACTGCTCGAAGACATGGTGCGCGAGACCGCAACACGCTTCCTGGTGGTGACGCATCACCATCTCACCATGGCGCGCATGGACCGTCTGTTCGGCGTCACGATGCAGGAACGAGGGGTCTCGCGCCTGCTTTCGGTCGACCTCGCCCGCGCCGGCGAGCTGGTCGACAAGCCGCGTCTGGCGGCGGAATAGGCGTTTCTGCTAGAGTTTTCCTCCCTTTTGATATTTTTGTCCAAAAAGTTAAAAAATTTATACGAATTAGCTTGTTTTCGCGCCTGGCTTGGGTTTAGTTAACGCCATGGCAATAAACGAATGCAGGAGCAGATCATGAGCACCGCTTCGAACGAAACCGAGCCTGGAACCGCGGCTGAGAGCGCGGCAGGAAGCATGAACGCGCCAATGGCGCCCGCCGCCGCCTCGGCGGAAATCATTCCCTTCCCCGCGCGCGCGCAGGAGGCATCGGCGGCGACCGCCGAGCGGCTGAACCGGGCGCTCGCAGCTCTCGATCGGGCACTTTCCGATCAGCGCGCCGCCGTTTCCACCTGGCGTGGCGCGCTCGGCGATCTGCGCGAGGCGATGGCCGGGCTCGGCGGAAGGGTGGAAACCTATCGGGGTGAACTTGGCAAACTCGCCAACGGGGTCGCCGGCCTCAACGCCCGCGCGGTCTGGCTCGGCGACTGGGCAGAGAGGACGATGGCGGAAGCGCGGAAGGGGTAGAATGGGTCGAAAAATAAACGCTTCCTGTCAATGATAAGGGCAGGGGCTTTGCCCCTGCACCCCACCAAAGGCAATGCCTTTGGAAACCGCTCGATCCGAATGCGGGTCTGGGGGCGCTGCCCCCAGCGGGTCCAGGGCAGCGCCCTGGCCTCATTCTGACGCGTTAGTTCCCCACAAGCACTTGGTACAGAGCCGTCTTCGAATCTCAGGAGCTGCCATTCGGTCAGGCTTCCGGCCATCCGTTAGGCAGCCCGAATATCTCGCCCATCGACTGGCCCGCGGTGATGCGGTAGCGCCCCTCCTCGTGATAATCGTCCACGCCCAGATCGAAGGATGGGACTGCCGCTTCAGCCCAAGGGTTACGGATCAGCCGCGCGCGTCGAGCGGCGAAATTCCACGGATCGACCCTTTCAGTGGAGAGAACGGCACTCAGGCCCCTGCGGCGAGCGCCCCTTGGCCCGCACCAGACGCCATCCGGTTGGCGGCTCTCGCGATAGGTGGTAGACCCGTCCGCTGTCTGTTCCACCACCGTGCAGGGTGAGCCGAACAGCGCGTCAATGGCGGCGTCCTCGCGGGCGAACATGTCGAGCGCGTTGACCGCAACCACGTAAGGCTGGTCGAGCGCGCCGTAGCGGCTGGCCTTTCTTTCCAACGCGGCTCTCACGTCATCGTCGACAGTCACCTGCTTCGCCGGGAAAAACCGCGCGCCAATCGCGCGCCGCGCAAGCTCTGGATGCCGGCGCGGGAAAGCACGCAGAGAGATCGTTGCCCCATGCTCCGTATGCTGGAACGGCAGGGCGTCCATCGCACTGTCGTCGTCGGGCAACCCAGCAATCCATGCCCGCAACGACTTCGTCATCGCCTTGATCGATATCGGCGCAGTCGGAACACCGTGGACAGTCAGGTCGAGAAAATGGCGGGGTGAACATGTCCGGTCGAGCGCGGTCAGAGCTTGGTTGAGCCTCGCCTGCGCAGCAACCTTCTGCTGTGACCGACCCGTAGCCAGGACGCACTCCAGATAAAGGCGGTGGCCTTCTTTCGCTTGCACCAAAAAATCCGGGGATTTTGGCGTGTGGGGCAGCGTTGGTTCGATTTCCAGGATCCGGTGCCCCCGGACGAGCAGTAGCTCGTGGATAAACAGTTCGAAGAACGCACCTCGGTGCTGATCGTCGATGGTGGAGCGAAGGCGGGCGATCAGTGCTTCGTGGTCGCGGGCAGGATAGCGGGCAAGCCAATTCTCGACCAGTTGACGCACGCGCGCGGCTTCCGGCCGCCCGGAGCGGTTCAGGTAGGCGAAGGCCGTCTCGTGCTGGTCATGCACGCCCATATCGGGGCGGGGGATGTCGTCGAAGAGCATGAGGGATGCCCCTACTCCGTCATTGTTCCTAATCGTTGAGCCAGGCAGAGTGGGCTGGGTCGGCCTGCAGGGTCGCTGGGTTCGCGGAGGGCCCAGCCCGGGCAGGTGCGCGTAATTCGATCATCGGAGCCTGTCGGCAAGCACCATCTGCCGCGTCTCGGGATCGAAGGCCAGTAGCCGGCAATCGAACAGCGTGTGGATGTCCGCGCACAAGCAGTAAGTAGCCCATTGCAGACATGGTTGGAAGACGGCCCAGAAGCCTGGCTTGGCCGCGCCAGATGCCAGATCGCTATCCGGCGCTCAAGACGCCTGGGCGCTCGCCTCGCTTCGTGTCGCGCCGACGCGGGCGGCCAGTGCCGCGGCCATGAAACCGTCGAGTTCGCCATCGAGCACCGCATCGGGATTCGATTTCTCGAACCCGGTGCGGAGATCCTTCACCATCTGATAAGGGGCGAGGACGTAGCTGCGGATTTGGTGGCCCCAGCCGATATCGGTTTTTGAACTTTCGACCAGCGCCGATTGCGCCTCGCGTTTCTGTAGTTCCGCCTCATAGAGCCGGGCACGCAGCATATCCATCGCCTTGGCGCGGTTGCGGTGCTGGCTGCGGTCGGTCTGGCAGGCGACGACGATGCCGCTCGGGACATGGGTGATGCGGATTGCGCTTTCGGTCTTATTCACATGCTGGCCGCCAGCGCCCGAGGAGCGGAACGTGTCCACCTTGAGGTCGGCCTCGTTGATTTTGATGGTGATGGTATCATCGATCACCGGATAGACCCAGACACTGGCAAAGCTGGTCTGGCGCCTTGCATTGGCATCGAACGGGCTGATGCGGACCAGGCGATGGACCCCGGCCTCGGTTTTCAGCCAGCCATAGGCATTGACGCCGGAGACCTGAAGCGTTGCCGACTTGATGCCGGCTTGCTCGCCATCATTGCGATCGATGATTTCCGTCTTGTAGCCGCGCTTTTCCGCCCAGCGCATATACATCCTGAGCAGCATCTCCGCCCAGTCCTGTGCCTCGGTGCCGCCGGCGCCGGCATTGATTTCGACATAGGCGTCGTTGCCGTCCGCCTCGCCGGAGAGAAGACTCTCGATCTCGCGCTGCTTGGCATCCTCGGCCAGCGCTCTCAATGTTGTCTCGGCGTCGGCGATCATCGCTGCATCCGCTTCCGCTTCGGCGAGGTCGAGAAGCTCACGCGCATCGGCGGCTTCGCGCTCGATACGGCGCACGCCTTCGACCCCCGCGGCGAGGCGATTGCGCTCACGCATCAGACTTTGCGCGGCGGAAGGGTTTTCCCAGAGCGCCGGATCCTCGGCGCGGGCGTTCAACTCATCGAGACGAGCGAGGGCGGCATCCCAGTCAAAGATGCCTCCTCAGCAGCGCGAGCGACTGCTGGATCTGCTGGGTCAGGGCATCGGCTTCGGCGGACATCGTGGCTCCGTCTCATAGCGGGTGGAACCCGTCGCATGCGGGTTGCGGTGCGTGTTTAGCCACAGCGGATCGGCGCGGCAAGGCGGGCGCGATGTGGCGGGTGCGATGTTGCCTCGGGGTTCTGGAAAGAAGGCTTGCCTTGCGCGGGTTGGTTGCTCTGCTATGCAACGACCATGATCGGTGAGAGCCTTGGGCTATGACGCGAGGAAGCTGTGCCATGATACCTGATGTGGTCGTGATCGGAGGGGGCCATGCTGGTTGCGAGGCGGCCGCCGCCGCGGCGCGGATGGGGAGCCGCGTGCTGCTGGTGACGCATGAGCGGCGAAAAATCGGTGAAATGTCGTGCAACCCGGCGATTGGTGGCATTGGCAAGGGACATCTCGTCCGCGAGATCGACGCCCTCGACGGGTTGATGGGCCAGGCGATCGACCGCGCCGGCATACATTTCAAGTTGCTCAACCGCAGTAAGGGGCCGGCCGTGCGTGGCCCGCGCGCGCAAGCCGACCGCGCGCTCTATCGCGCGGCGATCCAGGCGCTGCTTGCCGAATATGAGCGCCTCGACATCCGCGAAGGTGAGGTGAGCGATCTGATCTTCGACGAACGCGGGCATGTGCGCGGTGTGGTGATCGGCGACGAAGCGCCCATTCCTTGCGGCGCGGTGGTTCTGACCACCGGCACGTTCCTCCGCGGCATGGTCCATATCGGCGATGAAGAGACGCCGGCCGGGCGAATAGGAGAAGCGCCGGCGATGGGGCTGGCGTTGGCGCTGCAGCGTCTTGGTTTGCCCCTGGGCCGCCTCAAGACGGGAACGCCACCCCGGCTCGACGGCGATAGCATTGATTGGTCTGGGCTCGATATCGATCGCGGCGACAACCCGCCGCTTCCCTTCAGCACGCTTACCAGCACGATAACGACGCCGCAGACCGTCTGTCATCTGACCGCGACGACGCCGGCGACGCATGACGTCATTCGGGCCAATCTTGGCTATTCGGCGGTCTACGGCGGCAGGATCGCCGGACGCGGGCCACGGTATTGCCCGTCGATCGAAGACAAGATCGTCCGCTTCCCCGACCGAGAGCGCCATCAGATCTTTCTCGAGCCCGAGGGAATAGACGATAAAACGATCTATCCCAACGGGATTTCGACCAGCCTTCCGGCGGATATTCAGCGGGCATTTCTCCACACCATTCCGGGCTTGGAAAATGTCCGCATGCTGCGGCCGGGCTATGCCGTCGAATATGATTATGTCGATCCGCGGTCGCTTCACCCTACTCTGGAGGTCAAGGCGGTTCGGGGGCTGTTTCTCGCCGGGCAGATCAACGGCACGACCGGTTATGAGGAGGCGGCGGCGCAAGGGCTGATCGCCGGCGTGAATGCCGCGCGGCGGACGGGGGGGGAAGATGGTCTCTCGATCGATCGGGCGGATGGCTATATCGGCGTGATGATCGACGATTTGGTGACCCAGGGCGTGACCGAGCCCTATCGTATGTTCACCTCGCGGGCGGAATATCGCCTGACCTTGCGAGCCGATAACGCCGATTTGCGGCTCACCCCGGCGGGCATGGCTTGGGGTTGCGTTCGTGCGGGAAGGCGGCGCGCTTTCGAGGCCTACCACCATGCCGTGACGACGGCGCGCCGGCGCGCGGCAGAGGAGAGCGTGACGCCGGCGGCATTGGCCAGCCGTGGCGTTGCCGTCCGCGCCGATGGCTGCCGGCGTTCGGCGATGACGCTGCTCGGCCTGGCGGGAGTATCTTTCTCGGCCTGCGTCGATTTTTTCCCATGGCTGGGCACGCTTGATCCGCGCGTTGTCGAACAATTGCGCATCGAGGCGCAATATGCCGGCTACTTGGAACGGCAATCGATCGAAA
Source organism: Pseudomonadota bacterium (assembly GCA_021819535.1). GTDB lineage: Bacteria > Pseudomonadota > Alphaproteobacteria > Acetobacterales > Acetobacteraceae > Acidibrevibacterium. Next base: position 5,734 of record JAKAQU010000069.1, read on the forward strand.
TTCGCGGCTTTCGCAAAGAGGAAAGCGTGCAACTCGGGTGCGAGATCAATTATGCTCGCATCGGCGGGCTTTCCGGTGAATTACGTCAGAAACTGACCCAGATTCGGCCAAAGACATTGGGTATGGCAGCGCGAATAGAAGGAATGACACCGGCCGCCATGGCCGCGCTGCTGGCTTTCGTGCGCAGGGCCTGATCCCCTGCCATGTTTCACGTGAAACCCGGTGAAGAGGAAGCCCTGACACGCCTCGGCGTTTCACGTGAAACGCTTGCCCGCCTGGAAAAATATGTCGCCCTCACTCTCGAATGGTCACGCGCCGTCGCGTTGATATCGCGGCGGGACGAGCCCTTCATTTGGCAACGACATGTCGTCGATTCCCTGCAGATCCTTCCGCTGCTACGCGATTTGGCTCCGCCCGCGGCCGATTTCGGGTCTGGCGGAGGTTTCCCGGGGCTGGCACTCGCGCTCGCCCTTGATTGGCCATTTCATCTCATCGAAGCGAACGCCCGGAAAGCCGCTTTCCTGGTCGAAGCCGCAGCCGCGACGGGAGCGCGCGCCATTGTCCATCGCGCGCGCATCGAATCCGTCACCCTTCCGCCTCTCCGCGTGATTACTGCCCGAGGCCTGGCCACGTTGGACACACTTCTTGGCCACGCCGCCCCAAAACTCGCCCCCGACGGCACTTGTTTCTTCTATAAAGGCCGAAATGCGGAGAGCGAGTTGACGGCTGCCCGCCATCGATGGCAGATGGACGTCGTTCGCCACCAAAGCCGAACTGATCCTTCCGGGACCATTCTTCAGATCAGCGGGGTTGCGCGTGCCCGTTCCTTCCCCTGCCACGGCGCTTAACCCGATCACCAGCATGACGCACGTCCTGGCCGTCGCCAACCAGAAAGGCGGTGTCGGCAAAACCACAACCGCCATCAACCTTGCCGCCGCCCTCGCTCTCTCCGGCCAGCCGGTGCTGCTGGTCGATCTCGACCCCCAAGGGAACGCCTCCACCGGTCTCGGGCTTGAACGTGCCGCGCGGCGGGGTGGAACCTATGCGCTGTTGTCTCATGCCGGGGTGCTCGAAACCATGATCCAGCCGACCGAGGTCGAGGGGCTCGCGCTCATTCCGGCCGACCCCGACCTCGCCGGCGCGGAAATCGAACTGGCAGCCGCCCCGCGGCGCGAATACCAGCTCCGCGACGCCCTCGCATCCGTTCGTGCGGAGGCGCGCTACGCTTTCATCATCATCGATTGTCCACCCAGCCTCGGCTTGCTGACGCTGAACGGCCTGGTCGCGGCCGATTCCGTCCTCGTCCCGCTGCAATGCGAGTTTTTCGCGCTCGAAGGCATCAGCCAGCTCGCTCGCACCATCGATCTCGTCAAGCGCGCCCTCAATCCAGGCCTCCGCCTCGATGGCATCGTCCTCACCATGTATGATCGGCGCAACAATCTTTCCGATCTCGTGGCCGCCGACGCACGCGGCTTTTTCGGCGATCGGGTGTATGAAACTGTCATTCCCCGCAATATCCGCATTTCCGAAGCGCCAAGCCACGGCAAGCCGGTTCTGGTCTATGACCCTCGTTCGGCCGGCGCTCTCGCCTATCTCCGCTTGGCCGAAGAATTCAGCGAACGCCACCAAACACCAGGTAAACCCCCCCCATGAGCGCCAAGGAAACCAGCCCCCGCCTCGGACGCGGTCTCGCCGCCCTGCTTGGCGATGGCGCCGCCTCGCCCGGCCGCGCCGATGGCGGCATCGTGCATGTTCTCTCCATCGCCCAGCTCGGCCCTTCACCCTTCCAGCCGCGTAAAACCATCGACCCGCAAGCGGTCGAGGAGCTCGCGGCTTCGATCTCGGCCCGAGGAGTGTTGCAGCCGCTTCTGGTCCGCCCCGACCCATCGGCGAGCGGACGCTATCAGATCATCGCCGGGGAACGTCGCTGGCGTGCCGCACAAATCGCCGGCATTCATGAAGTGCCGACCCTCATTCGCGATCTTTCTGATAACGACGCGATGGTGGTGGCGCTGGTCGAAAATCTTCAGCGCCAGGATCTCGATGCCATCGAGGAAGCGGATGGCTATCGCCGCCTGCTCGATGAATTCGGCCTCACGCAAGAGGAACTCGGCCGCTCCGTCGGCAAATCCCGGAGCCATATCGCCAATACGCTCCGTCTCCTCAACCTGCCCGCGACCGTTCAGGCCGAACTACGCAAAGGCGCGCTCTCCGCCGGGCATGCGCGGGCACTCCTCGCCCATCCCGAGCCGGAGAAAGCCGCCCTTCAGGTCATCGCGCGCGGGCTCAATGTCCGTCAGACCGAAGCTCTCGCGAAGCAGCCCGAGCGCGCGGCAAGTGCCGCATCCCAGAGGCCAAAAGACCCCGAGAGTGCCGCCCTCGCGCAAACGCTCTCCGAGCGGCTCGGCCTTCGCGTCGACATCGTGTTCGATGGAAAAGGCGGCTCGCTCCGCCTCTATTATCGCTCGCTCGATCAGCTCGACGGGATCGTCGCCCTCTTGACGCGCGACGATGATGGACCCGGAGATCACGGCGCGAATTGATGCGCAATCCACGCCCGTGATTTCTATGCCCTCGCCTATTCCCCTCGCGGCCCGCCGCCATTCCAATAGATGGTAACCGTGCCCGTCGGCGTGATTGTCCGTGGGAAATGGCTCTCCTCGCGCGAAGCCCGGCCACCGCGTGGGCGATGGTCAATGCGGCGCGGCGTTTGCTATTTGCGATCTGGGGGGAGAAAACGATCGGCCGAGGCGGGCTTGCGTGCCCGCGACGTAGCAACAGGCACGTAGCATAGGCTATGAATGATATAAAATAACAATTTTTGCCACGCCAACCGTGTTTATGGCGTCTCAGCGCCCTATTTCCAGTGCCTGATGCGCCGCCAGGGTTGCGATATCGACGATCTGGCTCACCGAGGCGTCCATCGGCACCAATTGCACGGCGTGGCGCAGCCCGATCAAAAGCGGCCCGATCGTGCTTCCGCCACCGACGCGCGGCGCGAGGCGAGAGGCGATATGGGCGGAGTGCAAGCCCGGCATGATCAGCACATTGGCCGGCCCGGTCAGGCGGCAAAACGGGTAGAGCGCGCGGAGGCTCGGCTCGAGTGCCACATCCGGGCTCATATCGCCGTCATATTCGAAATCGACCCCGCGCCGGTCGAGCATCGCGACCGCATCCCGGATCGCCTGCCCGGTCGGATGCATCGGGTTGCCGAAGGTCGAATGCGATACCAGGGCGACGCGCGGCTCGTGGCCGAGGCTGCGTGCCGTCGCCGCGCTGCCGAGCGTGATGCCGACCAGTTGCTCCGGGCTCGGCCGTTCATGGAGCAGCGTGTCGGCAATGAATATCGTCCCGCCCCGGCTGCTGAGCAGAAGGGTCAGACCAAAGGCGAGCCGCCCCTCGGCGGGTTCGATGACGCGGCCGATATCCTCCATGCACACCGAGGTCGCGCGCGTGAGGCCGGTCACCATCGCGTCGGCATCCCCGGTCGCCACCATGCAGGCGGCGAAGACATTGCGATCCTGATTGACCATCCGCTGGCAATCGCGGGCGAGAAACCCGCGCCGCTGCAGCTTCTCGTAAAGAAACGCGGCATAGCGCTGATTGGCCCCCGAAAGCCGGGCATTGTGGATTTCGATCCCCTCGACATGCCCGAGCCCGAGCGCCTCCATGGTGGCGAGCACCCTCGCCTCGCGGCCGATCAGCACCGGCGTGCCATAGCCGGCATTGCGGAACGCGACCGCCGCGCGCACGATCTTTTCCTCCTCGCCCTCCGCGAACACGACGCGAGAAGGGTTCGCGCGAACCCGTTCCATAATCGCATCGAGCGCATTGGCCGTCGGGTCGAGCCGCCCGGACAATTCCCGCGCGTAGCGGCGAAGATCGGCAAGCGGCCGGCGCGCGACACCGCTCGCCATCGCCGCGCGCGCGACCGCCGGCGGGAGGCGCGATATCAGCCGCGGGTCGAACGCGTTCGGAATGATATATTCCGGGCCGAAACAAAGCCGCCCGCCGGAGGAGGCCGAATGCACCTCATCGGGGACGTCCTCGCGCGCGAGCTGCGCCAGGGCCTCGGCCGCGGCGATTTTCATCCCCTCGTCGATGGTGCGCGCGCGCACATCGAGCGCGCCGCGAAAGATATAGGGAAATCCAAGGACGTTATTGACCTGGTTGGGATAGTCGCTGCGTCCGGTCGCGATGATCGCATCCGCCACCGCCTCGCGCGCTTCCTCGGGCGTGATTTCAGGATCGGGGTTGGCCATGGCGAAGATGATCGGCCGCGGCGCCATCGCGCGCACCATTTCCTTGCTCAGCGCTCCCTTGGCAGAGAGCCCGAAAAACACGTCCGCCCCCTCCAGCGCCTCGGCCAGCGTCCGCGCCGGAGTTACCACCGCGTGGGCGGATTTCCATTGATTCATGCCATCCGTGCGCCCCTGATAAATGACCCCCTTGGTGTCGCAGAGGATGACATTTTCCGGCCGCATGCCCATCGCTTTCACGAGTTCGGCGCACGCGACCGCCGCCGCGCCGGCGCCGTTGATGACCAATCTCGCCTCGCGCAGGCTGCGCCCCGTCAAATGGCAGGCATTGATCAGCCCGGCGGCGGCAACGATCGCGGTGCCGTGCTGGTCGTCGTGAAACACCGGGATGTCCATCAATTCGCGCAATTGCTGCTCGATGACGAAACACTCCGGCGCCTTGATGTCCTCAAGATTGATGCCGCCGAAACTCGGCCCGAGATAACGCACAGCGTTGACGAATTCCTCGACATTCTCGGTCGCGACTTCGAGATCGATGCCGTCGATGTCGGCGAAGCGCTTGAAGAGCGCGACCTTGCCCTCCATCACCGGCTTGCTCGCGAGCGCGCCGAGATTGCCGAGGCCGAGCACCGCGGTGCCATTCGAGATCACCGCGACCATGTTGCCGCGGGTGGTATAATCATAGGCCAGAGCTGGATCTTTGGCGATGTAGAGACAGGGTTAGATC
>JAKAQU010000070.1 GCA_021819535.1 Pseudomonadota bacterium
TCGGCGAGAATATCGACATCGGCGGCGATGACGAGATTGGCGTCACCATCGGTATGATCTCTGAACGGCGGCAGATCGGTCGGGCGCTGCTCGCCTTTCGGCGCGTCGGGTGGGCCGGTAAAGGCCGATTTCAGCTTCCCGCGCAACCTTGCCGCGATCACCCGCGGCCCGCCTTCGGGCTTGAAGCCGGCCAGGATCGCCGCCGGGTCGGGATCCATCCGGAGTTTTTCCGCCGCGATCAGGCCAGAGCGCGGGCTCGATGTCAGAAGCGGGGTGAGCGTGATCTCGGCACCTGGCTTTTTCGCGAGAAATCCGGGATCGGCGACGGTGATTTGCGAAAGATCGGCGGTCGCCGGATCGTCGTGGTTGATACCGTCGCGGATGTTGAACCAGGGGACGTAATCGGTCACCGTGACGCGATCGCCCGGGCTCGCACGCACCCGCCAGGCGCCGGTGAGATCGCCGACCACCTGATTGGGGTCATAGAGAACACCCCAGGCATCGAGCAGGCGATGGAGATCCGAAGTGGTATCGGTCTGCGGCATGCCGCCGGGGCCGGGGAGATCGGCTTGCGCCGCACTCTCTGGATCGACCATCAGCATCAGCCGCCCGCCACGCATGACGAACTGGTCGATGGCGTATTGCGTCGCGTCCGAAAGATGCTGCGCCTGGGCCACCAGCAACACCTGGATCTCGGGATCGATCCGCCAGGTATTGAGCGGCACGGTGCGGATGCTGTAGCTCTGATGCAAGAGCGTCATCGCGAGCCAAGGCTGGCCGGCGCGGCCGCGCCCCTGCGCCATCATCATCAAACGCGGATCGCCATCGATCGGGAGCGAGGACATCACGCCGACCACCGGGCGCACCGGGTTCGAGAGTTCATAGACCAGGCGCGAGAGATCGTATTCCAGAAAACGCTCGCGCTGTTCCTGGAAAAAGGGAATGGCGCGTTCGTCATCGAGGAGATTGGTGCCGACGAGGCCGAAAAACACCTGCGCCCCGCTTTGGTCGATCGGCACCGCTTGCAGCCCGAAACTGAGCGCCTTGTCTTCGGCATCGCTGAACGGCTCTGGATCGTAGCGCTCGATTTTCAGCATGCCGTGGGCGAGGCGGGCATATTGGTCGAGCATTTCGCTGACGCGCTGATGATAGCCGTCATAAGAGGGAGCGCGGGTGCCGAGATCGCGCGAATAAAACAGGCGAAGCGTGATCGGCTGCTTGAGGCCAGCGAGAATGCGCCGCGTGCCTGGCGAAAGCGTATAGATATGGCCCGAGGTGAGGTCGATCTGGACATCGGCGAGCCGGGCCTCGGCGACAAGGTTGACCCCGGCGAGGAGGGAAGCGAGGCCAGCGAGGCCAAGCAGGGACAGGATAGCGCGGCGCATGCTCAATCCGCCTTCCGGTGTTCGAGAATAACCGTGTTGGTGACCAGCCAGAACAGAATGAAGGAGGCGAAATAGATCACGTCGCGGAGCGTGATCAGGCCGCGCACGAAAGATTGAAAACGATCGACGATCGAGACCTTGCGGGCGATGGTTGCGAGCACCGGAAGATTATGGCTCAGGAAATCGGTTACCACCGGAAAGGCGCTGGCGGCGAAAAGGAAACAGAGCGCAACGCCGATGACGAAGGCGATGACCTGGCTTTTGGTCAGCGCCGAAACCGCGGCGCCGACCGCGAGAAAGGCGCCGGCGACCAGCACCGCGCCGATATAGCCGGCGGCGATCATGCCGTTATCAGGATGGCCGAGCAGGTTCACGGTGATGACGAACGGAAAGGTGAGGGCGAGCGCGATCACCGTGAACGCCCAGGCGGCGAGGAATTTGCCGATGACCGCCTGCGCTTGCGTCAGAGGCAGGGTCAGCAGCAATTCGATGGTGCCGAGCCGGCGTTCCTCCGCCCAGAGCCGCATCGTGATCGCCGGCACCAGCAAAACGAACACCCAAGGCAGGAATTGGAAGAAAGGCAGGAGATCTGCCTGATCGCGTTCGAAGAAGCCACCGAGGCTGAAGGTCAGCGTTCCTTGCAGGACGAGGAAAATGACGATGAACACGAAAGCGACGGGGGTTGCGAAATAGCCGCCGAGTTCGCGCCTGGCGATGCTGAGAATGGCGTGCATGATCAGGCGGCTTCGGCTGGCTTTTGGGTGATGGCGCGGAACATTTCTTCGAGCTTGCCCGAAGGATGGCGGCGGGCGAGTTCGTCCGGCACACCGTCAGCCACCACGCGGCCGGCGGCGATGATGATGGCGCGCGAGCACATGGCTTCGACCTCCTCCAGGATATGGGTGCTGATGATGATCGCCTTGTCCGGCGCCATGCGCGAAATCAGGGTGCGCACTTCGTATTTCTGATTGGGATCGAGCCCATCGGTCGGCTCGTCGAGCACCAGGACCGGCGGATCATGCAGGAGGGCCTGTGCGAGTCCGACGCGGCGCTTGAACCCTTTGGAGAGCGTCTCGACCGGCAGATGGCGCACCCCTTCGAGGGTGGCGAGCGAGAGCGCCTGTTCGACGCGATCGTGCGCCTCGCCCCCGTGAAAGCCGCGCACACGGGCGGTGAAGCGAAGAAACCCGATTACCGTCATGTCGGGATAGACCGGCGCGCCCTCGGGCAGGAAACCGAGTTCGCGCCGCGCCGCGACCGCGTCACCCTGCACGTCATGGCCGGCGATCCGGGCGCTGCCGCTGGTGGGCGTCATGAAGCCCGCGAGCATTTTCATCGTCGTCGATTTGCCGGCGCCATTGGGGCCGAGAAACCCCAGAACCTCGCCGCGGGCGACGCTGAAGGAAATGTGATCGACAGCGGTGAAGGCGCCGAAACGCTTGGTCAGGCCCCTAATCTCGATCAGTGCGGACACGGTTTTCTCCCCGAAGGCGTGGCTTTCGCCGGCCCGTCGGAATAGCGCATCTTGGGTCGAACGCAAGAGGGGGTGTTTTTTTGCCCTTGCCAATGGCGCCGCAGCCCCAAAATATCGCGCTGTCCCTCTCGCCCCCGCGTTTGTCTCCCTGGGGGCGGCTCCCTTTCGGCAAGGCCGTGCCGCGCTCCGCGCGGCGATGGCCTCATCCCGCCTGCCGCGCGCGGGATATGCCGATCACAGAGACGATGTATTCGTCGAGATGAGGAGAGAACATTTGTCCCGACCGTTCTCGCGCCGCTTGCGCGCCGCTGCCGTTTCCCTGAGCGCGCTTCTCGCGCTCGATGCCTGTGCTGGGCCCTACGCGCCGAAACCGATCGAAATGACACCACCCGATCAGGCGCCCGACCTTGCGTCGATCCCGGACACCGGGATCAGGATGTCGACCCTGTTCTATAACAGCGAGGGCGCCGTTCACGAGGAATTCAACGGCAAGCACGGGCTTTGGCGCGGCCATATCGTGATGGTGCAGGTGACGATTTCGTCGGAAGACAAAAACCCGACCGATGTCCTGATCGACTCGGCCTATGTTTCGATCAACAACAAATACTATCCGGCGGTTTCGCCGAAAGAGGTCTATGACGTCGCCTGGCCGGCCGCTAATCCGTTGGCGCCGGTCAAGGAAGATCTTTTCAACGCCGCTGTGCTCGGGTTTACGGTGCTGACGCTCGGCCTCGGCTCGGTGATCTGGGTGCTGCCGACGCCGTTCGCGCAGCCGGCGCCGGATACCACGCCGTTCGGCCGCGATCTCAACTACAAGGCGCTGGCGAGCAATATCACGCTGCAGCCAGGCACCTTCCGCAGCGGCTTCCTGTTCTTCCACCTACCGCAATCGCTCGACATGAACAAGCTCGGCGGGGCGCAGATGGTGATGCATTTCGTCACCAAGTCGCCAGCGGCGAGCCCGCATGTCGTGACCTTCGATCTGCCGTCGGCACCCCCGCCCAAATCCTGATACGCGCGCGATCGGAACGATTTCGGGCGTTTTCATGCCTCGCGCACCCGGCGCCCCGCCCCATGCCCGCCCGCCTTATTGCCGGCCGAACAGCCGGAGCGCGAGCCGCGCCGCGCGGCCACGCTCGCCGGCAAGATCAGGATCGCGGTGCATGAGGAGGGCCGCGTCGCGGTGGGCGATGCGCAGCAGCGCCTCGTCGCGCGGCCATTGGGCGAGGCGAAACCCGGGCTCGCCCGATTGCCGCGTGCCGAGCGCATCGCCGCCACCGCGCAGACGAAAATCGGCATTGGCGATCGCAAATCCGTCTTCGGTGTCGCGCAGCAACGCAAGCCGTGTCTCCGCCGCCTCGCCGATATTATCGCCATGGACCAGGAGGCAGAAGCTCTGCGCCGCGCCACGTCCGATCCGCCCGCGCAACTGGTGGAGCTGGGCGAGGCCGAAGCGCTCGGCCTGTTCGATCACCATCACGCTCGCCTCCGGCACATCGACGCCAACCTCGACCACCGTGGTCGCGACCAGAAGCGGCGTATCGCCTCGCGCGAAAGCGGCCAGCGCCGCCTCGCGCTCGGGTGATTTCTGACGCCCATGGGCCAGCGCGACGCGACCAGGAAAACGCTCGGCGAGCCTCGCCGCGCGATCTTCCGCCGCCGCGAGATCGGTCGCCTCGGTCTCCTCGACCAGCGGACAGACCCAATAGACGCGCGCCCCGCGGGCGAAAGCGCGATCGAGTGCGGCCACCACGGCCGGCAATTGCGCAGCGGCATGGAGCGTCGTCCTGATCGGGTGGCGGCCAGCGGGCTTGCCGGCAAGCCGGCTCACCTCCATCTCGCCCCATTGCGTCAGCAAAAGGGTGCGCGGGATCGGGGTTGCCGTCATCATCAGGATATCGGCCGCCCGCCCCTTGGTGCCGAGCGCTCCGCGCTGCCCGACGCCGAAGCGGTGCTGCTCGTCGATCACCGCAAGGGCGAGATCACGGAATCGCACCTCGCGTTGAAAGAGGGCGTGGGTCCCGATCACCAATGGGGCCGTGCCATCGGCAAGCCCGGCCAGAATAGCGCGGCGCTCGGCAGCCGCCGTCGCGCCGGTGAGAGCCGCGACGGGAACCGGCGACAAGGCGGAGAAGGTACGAAAATGCTGACGCGCGAGAAGCTCGGTCGGCACCATCAGGGCCGCCTGCGCGCCGGCTTCCACCGCGCGCAGCATGGCGAGGAGGGCGATGATGGTCTTGCCGGCGCCGACATCGCCCTGCAAAAGTCGGCGCATCGGCCGCGGCGCCGCGAGATCGGTGTCGATCTCGGCCAGCACCTCGGCCTGGCCCAATGTGAGCGTGTGGCCGAAAGCGGCGAGTGCCTGGGCGCGAAGATGGCCATCGCCGGTGAGTGCGCGCCCCGCGCGGCCACGGCGGCGGGCGCGCAGCAAAGCGAGGCGAAGCTGGTCGGCGAACAATTCGTCATAGGCGAGGCGCTGGCGGGCGAGCGGGTCGGGCGGCAGGGTCGGGGCCTGGCATTGGCGGAGGGCGGTTGCGAAATCCAGCCAGCCGCGCCGGCGGCGAAGCGTGCCATCGATCCATTCCGGCATGTCGGGCAGGCGTGCCAGCGCTGCCGTCAGCGCTTTTCGCACCTGCCAGGCCGCGAGCCCGGCGGTGAGGCGCCAGACCGGCTCGATCGGCGGGATCAGACCGGCGCGCTCGGCGGGCTGGAGATGGTCGGGATGGACGAAGGCCGGGCGCCCGGCCGAAAGCGTCACCGCCCCCGAAATGGCGAGCCGCGTGCCGGGTCTCAATGCTCTGAGCCGCGGCGCAGGATGGAAAAATACCAACTCGGTAAACCCAGACCCATCCTCAATGACCATGCGCCAGGGCTGTTGCGGGCGCTCGGGCGGCTCTGTGCGCACCAGGGTCGCGGTGACGGTCGCGACGCGGCCGGGACGGAGTTCGGCAAGGCGCGGGCGTTCGCGGCGGTCGATGTGATATTCGGGGAGGTGAAAGAGAAGATCGACGACGCGGTCGCCACCGATGGCGCGGGCCAGCATCCCCGCCAGCCGCTCGCCAACACCTGGGAGGCTCGCCAAGGGGGCGAGAAGCGGGATGATACCGGAATTGGGCGGATCTTGGGTCACGGGCTGACAGGTCACGGGTGGGCCGCTATATGGCACGGCATCGATGAGCGATGAAATGCCCCCTTTTCCGGAGCTGGAGCGGCGCCGCCGGCGTCTCCTGTTTCGCGCCACCCACCGCGGCACTCATGAGAGCGATCTTCTCATCGGCGGCTTCGTCGCCGCGCGCCTCGAAACCTTGACTGCCGAGGACATCACGGCGCTCGAGGCGCTGCTCGAAACATCCGATCCCGTGCTCGCCGACTGGCTGGTCGGCCGCGCCGACATCCCGCCGGAGGCGGAAACCCCCATGCTGCGCGAGATGCGGGCAGCCGCCGGGGTCGCGGGAGATGAGCCGTGAACGCAATCACGCTTTGGGGCGCGCCGGAGGGCTATGACGCGCTCCTGCTTGCCCGCCGCCGCGCCGAGCATCCGGGCAGCGTTCTTCATGTCGCCCGCGACGATGCGCGCATGGCGCGGATGGCCGAAGCACTCGGTTTCTTCGCGCCCGACATCGAGGTTCTGCGCTTTCCCGCCTGGGATTGCGTACCCTATGATCGCGTCTCGCCCAATGCCGCGCTGATCGCCGAGCGCGTCGCGACCCTGAGCCGCCTGATCGAGCCCGCGGCGCGACCGCGCATCGTGCTCACCACCGTCAACGCGCTAATCCAGCGCCTTCCGCCGCGCGCTACTTTCGCCGGCGCCGCCCGCGCCCTCGCCCCCGGCCTCGATGCCGAACCAGGCGCGCTCGCCGCTTTTCTCGACGCCCACGGCTATGCTCGCGCCAATACGGTGATGGAGCCCGGCGAATATGCCATACGCGGCGGCATCATCGATATTTTCCCTGCCGGCGAGGCGGAGCCGGTGCGCCTCGATCTTTTCGGCGACACGATCGAGGGAATCCGCCGCTTCGATCCCGCGACCCAGCGAAGCGGCGCGGCGGTCGCGCGGATCGTTTTGCACCCGGTTTCGGAATTGCCCTTCGATGCCGAGGCGATTTCGCGCTTCCGCAGCCAGTGGCGCGAGATTTTCGGCCCGGCCGCGGCGTCCGACCCGCTCTATGTCGCGGTATCGGAGGGACGGCGCCATGCCGGGCTCGAACATTGGCTGCCGCTGTTTTATCCCGCGCTCGAAACCCTGCTCGATTATCTGCCGGAAGCCTCGGTCAGCCTCGACCATCAGGCCGAAGAAGCGCTTTCGGCGCGGCTTGAGACCATTGCCGATCATTACGCCGCCCGCCAGGTGCCGCCACGCGATGGCGAGACGCCCTATCGCCCGCTGCCGCCCGCAGCACTCTATCTCGACCGCGCCGGGCTCTCGGCGATGCTGGCGGCGGCGCCGGTGTTCGTCGCCCATCCCTTCGCCCCACCCGAGGGTGAAGGCGGCGGCATCCCTGGCATCGATGGCGGCGGCCGGCCCGGGGGGGTGTTCACCCAGGCCGGGCCGGGCGGCGATGTTTTCGCGCAATTCCGCGTGGCTGCACGCCACGCCAGCGAAAACGGCCGGCACGTCGTGCTCGCGGCCTGGTCGCGCGGCTCGCGCGAGCGCCTTGCCGCACTTTTGCGCGAACACGACATCCCCGCAACACCGCTCGATGGCTGGACCTCGCTCGCAACCCTCGCCAAGGGGCGAATAGGCCTTGTCGTCCTCGGCCTCGAACGCGGTTTCCTCGCCCCCGGCCTCATGCTGGTCGGCGAGCAGGATCTCCTCGGCGCCCGCATCAGCCGCCCGCAGCGCCGCCGCAAACGCGCCGATCAATTCATCGCTGAAGCCAGCGAACTCGCCGAGGGCGATCTCGTCGTGCATCAGGATCATGGCATCGGCCGCTATGACGGGCTGGTGACGCTCACCGTCAACGGCGCGCCACATGATTGCCTGCGCTTGCTCTATGACGGCGATGACAAGCTCTTTCTCCCGGTCGAGAATATCGAGCTCCTATCGCGTTTCGGCACCGAGACCGCGGGTGTCACGCTCGACAAGCTCGGTGGTGTGAGCTGGCAAAATCGCAAGGCGCGGGCGAAGAGCCGGATCCGCGACATGGCGGAGACGCTGATCCGCATCGCCGCCGAACGCAAGCTCCGCCCGGCCGAAACGCTCGTGCCCGATGAAGGCGGATTCGATGAATTCTGCGCCCGCTTCCCCTATGCCGAGACCGAGGACCAGGCGCGTGCCATCACCGATGTGCTCGAAGATCTCGCCTCCGGCCAGCCGATGGACCGGCTGATCTGCGGCGATGTCGGTTTCGGCAAAACCGAAATCGCCTTGCGCGCCGCCTATGTCGCGGCGATGTCGGGCGGCCAGGTCGCCGTGGTCGTGCCGACGACGCTGCTCGCGCGCCAGCATTTCCAGACCTTCTCGGCGCGCTTTGCCGGGCTTTCGGTCAAAATCGCGCAGCTTTCGCGCATGGTCTCGGCCAAGGAAGCGCAAGCGGTGCGCAAGGGTCTCGCCGATGGCCGCATCAACATCGTCGTCGGCACGCACGCTTTGCTTGCCAAATCCATTCAATTCGCCGAACTCAGCCTTCTCATCATCGACGAGGAGCAGCATTTCGGCGTTGCCCACAAGGAGCGCCTGAAGCAGATCAAGGCGGATGTGCATGTCCTGACGCTGACCGCGACACCCATCCCGCGCACGTTGCAGCTCGCGCTCACGGGCGTGCGCGAAATGAGCGTGATCGCGACCCCCCCGGTTGACCGCCTCGCGGTCCGCACCTTCATCATGCCCTTCGATGGCGTCGTCATTCGCGAGGCGATCCAGCGCGAGCGGTTTCGCGGTGGACAGGTGTTCTGCGTCGTCCCGCGTATCGAGGATTTGGGCCGGATGGCGGAGCGCCTGCGCGACATCGTCCCCGAAGCACGGATCGCCGAAGCCCATGGGCGGCTCGCGCCAAGCGCGCTCGAGCGGGTAATGATCGAGTTCAGCGAAGGTCGCTACGACATTCTGCTCGCCACCAACATCATCGAAAGCGGGCTCGACATGCCCTCTGTCAATACGCTGGTCATCTATCGCGCCGATCTCTTCGGCCTCGGCCAGCTCTATCAGTTGCGCGGGAGGGTCGGGCGCGGCAAGCAGCGGAGCTACGCCTATCTCACCTGGCCGGCCAACCAGCCGCTTTCGGCGGCGGCGGAGAAACGCCTTTCGGTGATGCAGACGCTCGACAATCTCGGCGCCGGCTTCACGCTCGCCAGCCACGATCTCGATATCCGCGGTGCCGGCAATCTGCTCGGCGAGGAGCAATCAGGACAGATCAGGGAAGTCGGCATCGAGCTTTATCAGCAGATGCTGGAAGACGCGGTGGCTGAGTTGCGCGTGCAAAGCGGCAATGCGCGCGCACACGAACGCGACTGGACACCGACCATCAATCTCGGCCTTCCGGTTTTGATACCGGAAAGCTACGTCGCCGATCTGCCGGTGCGGCTCGGGCTTTACCGCAGAATCGGCGCGCTCGCGACCGATGCCGAGAGCGAGGCGCTGGCCGCCGAACTCGTCGATCGCTTCGGGCCGCTTCCCGGTGAGGTCGAGAATCTGTTGCAGGTGGTCGCACTCAAGCGTGCCTGCCGCGAGGCCGGGGTCGAGCGGCTGGAGGCGGGGCCGAAGGGTATGGTGCTGAGCTTCCACGGCCATGCGTTCTGCAATCCCGCCGGGCTGATCGCCTGGCTCGGCGCCAAGCCGCGCGATCTTCGCCTGCGCCCCGATCACAAGCTCGCGCTGGTGCGCGAAATGAGCGTCGCCGAGCGCACCAGCGCCGCGCGCGACATTCTCCGCCAACTCGTGCGCCTCGCGCGCCAGGCACGCGCCGCATAGAGCGTGATGACCGGAAGCGGAACGCCAGAGGTCAGATACGGGCGACGCGGCGATGGCCGGGAGCGGGATGGGCAAGCGCGAGCGATTTCATCCCGCTCCACAGGGGCAGGTTCGGCTTGCGGAGGGGAAGGGTTTGTGTTAGTGAATCAGCTATAAGAACCATGTCTGCATCGACCACGAGCATGGGCTGATCCGCAAATCGGCTGCGACCGACGCGGTCGCCCGTGTCGGCGTGCGACTGGCCGACGTGCTCGACGCGACGAACACGGCGAGCGACGTGTGGGCCGACACCGCCTACCGCTCGGCCAAGAACGAGACAATGCTGAAGGCGCGCGGTCTCATCTCGCGCATTCATCGCAGGAAGCCCAAAGGCAAGCCGATGCCCGAGCGCACGCGCCGCGCCAACGCGGCGAAGTCCAAGGTCCGCGCTGCCGTCGAACACGTATTCGCCCATGAGAAGGGGCCGATGGCGCTCGTCGTCTGCACCATCGGCTTGGCGCGGGCGAAGGGGATCGGCCTGGCCAACCTCGCCTACACCATGCGCCGCAGCGTCTGGCTGCGCGCAAGAGCTACCGCGGGGTGTGACCGCCAAGGCCGAACGGAGCCGCCGCACGGCGCTCTCGGGCTTCGAATGACCGTTCCCGCGCAGCAAAACTGCCCCCATCCCCGTCGACGCCGTCAATCGCGTGCACCGCTCCTACCAAAAATGTAGTTATTGAAGGTGTCCGATTAACTCCGATAACCCCAAACGGGCAAATAGAAGCGCCAAACTTTCAAACCATACAATAAATAACATGTAATTGCTTTAATATTTACACAAATTATAAATAATCAAGCATTGTTAAGGGCTTTGTTGCTATATTCTTTATAGTTAGAATATTCGTTAACTGATTTTTTTCTTATTTCGTCCTTCATCATGTAACCC
>JAKAQU010000071.1 GCA_021819535.1 Pseudomonadota bacterium
CGATCTAAATCCGTCTCTGAACTCATCGCGCCGTCCTCCGATTTCTGGCGCTCTCTGCCCCAGAAAGACCAAGCAGCAGCCGCCGCAGGCGACCGGGAAGCGGCTCCCAATGGTCGCGATAGAGCCCGGCCAGCCCATTCGGGAAAGCGACGACGACGGCGATGAACAACGCCCCCATGGCGAGCAGCCAGAGTTGTGGCATATCCTCTGAAAATGTCGTCTTCGCCCAGTTTACGAGGAGCACACCATAGAGGGCGCCGAGCAGAGACGTGCGTCCACCGACGGCACAGAAAATGACCATTTCGATCGATGGTACGATGCCGACGAAGGAGGGCGACATGAAGCCAACCTGCAGCGTAAACATCGCCCCACCGATGCCGGCGAGGGCGGCAGCAAAGCAGAAGACAAAGATCTTGAATGCCGCGACGTCGTAGCCCGAAAAGCGCACTCTGTCTTCCTTGTCGCGCATGGCGACAAGAATGCGGCCAAGTTTGCTCTTTCTGATGAACTGCGCGACGAAAAGAAAGACGATGAGCAGCCCCGCATTGACGAAATACAGAACCTGCTTTGCATGATCTGGGCGGATATCCCAGCCTTTCAGAGTTCTGAGGTCGGTAATGCCATTGACTCCGCCCGTATACCCTTGCTGACCGATGATAAGAATGGTGAGGATCGCGGCGATCGCCTGCGTGATGATCGCGAAATAGGTTCCTCCGACGCGGCGCCTGAACATGGCGAGGCCGATGACGAAAGCGAGCAGCATCGGCACGAGCGGTGCGGCGACGATCGCAAAGACGAGACTGTGAAACGGGCGCCAGAACCAGGGTAGAGAAGTCAACTGATTCCAATCCATGAAGTCTGGAATACCGGGTGTGGATTGGATTTTTGTTGCCGCGACACTCGATGCCTCGAGCTTCAAAAACATCGCCATGCAGTACCCGCCGAGGCCAAAAAAAATCCCTTGCCCAAGACTTAAAATTCCAGCGTCACCCCAGGACAGGACGAGGCCCAATGCGACAAATCCATAAGTCATATATTTGCCGAACAGGTTAAGTCGGAACGGCTCCAGCATAAGCGGCAGAAAAACCAGAACGATTGCAGAAAATATGAGAATGAACAGAATTTCCTTGCGATTGAAATAGGAATTTTGTGTCATCGCTCGTCTCCTTCAGCGGCGCAGCTTGAGAACGAACAGACCCTGTGGACGAAGCATCAGAATGCCGACAACGAGGAGGAGTACTACGACCTGCGCCATCGAGCCACTCAGGAAAAATTCCATCGTCGAGCGGGCCTGCGATATGGTGAAGGCGGAAGCGATGGTACCGATCAGGCTCTGCGCACCACCGAAAACGACGACGAGAAACGTGTCGACGATATAGAGCTGTCCCGCCGTTGGGCTGGTCGAGCCGATCATCGTAAAGGCGCTGCCGGCGGCGCCGGCAATGCCGCAGCCGAGCGCGAAGGTAAGACGATCGACCCGCCCGGCATCGATCCCGACGGCCCCCGCCATGGTGCGGTTCTGCATCACGGCACGCACCTGTCTGCCCCATGGCGCGCGGAAAATAAGGTAATAAACACCGATCGTAATCAGTGTCGTGATCGCCATCACGATCAGACCGTTGATGGGAATTTCAATGGATTCGCTAAGATGTAGCGATCCCATCATCCAGCTTGGCAATTCGACACCAACTTCACGGGCGCCGAAAATGCTGCGATAGACTTGCTGGAGAATGAGGCTCAACCCCCATGTCGCAAGCAGCGTATCCAGTGGACGTCGGTAGAGATGGCGGATCAGAAGCCATTCCACCACCATTCCAAGCGCGGCGGACGCAAAAAAGGCGAGTACGATTGCAAGAAAAAAATAGACGGCAAAAGCGGCCGGTAAAAAGGTTGCAAACAGCTTCGAGACGATGAAGGTGACGTAGGCGCCGAGAATCATAAATTCTCCATGCGCCATGTTGATCACCCCCATCTGCCCAAAGATGATGGCAAGGCCGAGCGCCATCAGTAAGAACACCGAGAACAACACTAATCCGGCAAATCCCTGCATGGCGAAGATCGCACCGAGATCGGCAAACGAATATCCCATCAACATCGTTATTCTCCGCAATCTTGATCGCGCTCGCTCTACGCCGTGGATGCTACTGGTAGCCGACTGGGAACGGGTTTGGCTCCATCAGATCGGCGGTTTCGTAAATGACGTCGTACTGCCCGTCGGTGCGTGCGCGCCCGACGCGCGTACGACTCCAGAGATGATGATTTTCATGGATGCGCACATAACCCTCTGGCGCGCCTTTGAACTCGACACCTGGCGAGGCCGCGGCAATTTTGTCGATGTCGAAGCTGTTGGCCTTCTCAGCGGTGAGCAGCCAGAGCCAGGGCCCGAGATAAGCCGCCTGCGTGACATCGCCGATGACGCTTTTTTCGCCCCACATCTTCTTGAAGGCCGGCACGAATTTTTCGTTGTTCGGGTTCTTGAGAGACTGAAAATATTTCATGCAGGCATAGGCGCCGGCGATATTCTCGCCGCCAATGCCGAGGATTTCGTCTTCGGTGACCGAAATCGTCATCAATGTCTGCTTGTTGAGATCGACCCCGGCTGCCTTGAGCTGCTTGTAGAACGCAACGTTGGAGCCGCCGACGATGATCGCATAAATGACATCGGGTTTCACCAGCTTCATCTTGTTGATGACGGAATTGAACTGGGTGTGGCCGAGGGGGAAATAATCCTCGCCGACGACGCGTGTGCCCTTCATATGATTTTCGATGTGCTTGCGGGCGATCTTGTTCGAGGTGCGCGGCCAGATGTAATCCGAGCCGAGAAGATAAAAGGTCTTCGCACCCTTCTCGCGCGTCACCCAGTCCAATCCTGCGAGAATTTGCTGCGTCGCCTCCTGGCCGGTGTAGATGACGTTTTTCGACTGCTCCAATCCCTCATAAAAGGTGGGATAATAGAGCATGCCGTTATACTGCTCGAATACTGGCAATACGGCCTTGCGTGACGCCGATGTCCAGCAGCCGAATACGGCCGCGCACTTGTCCTGCACCAGGAGCTTGCGTGCCTTTTCGGCAAATGTCGGCCAGTCGCTCGCGCCATCTTCCTGGACGTATTTGATCTTGCGTCCCAGCACGCCACCCTGGGCGTTGATCTGGTCGATTGCCAGCTTCTCCGCCTCCACCGAACCGGTTTCACTGATCGCCATCGTACCCGTAACGGAGTGAAGTATGCCGACCGTCACCGTATCGTCGGTCACCGCAAGACCGGTCGTATTCACCACCGAGGTCGGGGGCGCGTCGGCGCGCGCGGCGCTCGGCAGAAGCCCAAGCGCCGGCAGCGCCGCCATCCCCTGCAGAAGCCGGCGTCGTGTGGCGGAGAAAGGCGGCGGGCCGCCGGCGTTTTCAGACATATTCATTGTCCTCCATGGAAATGATGAAACCGAGCGGGGGGATCAATATCGAACCACCCTGGCTAGGTTCGGAGCATCACAGGGCCGCCCGTTCTGCGGAATACGTCGAATGACGTATGCTGCACCGCAAAATTCCGCTTGACGGCGATGGCTCGTTGCGGGATCGTCGCCTCGGATGAGCGGTCGTCGGGCAACGCCTCGGTGTGGTTTTTCGTGGGAAAAAGCGAGTGTGACAGCCATGTTGGCCCAGCGTTGCGATGAGTGACGCTGTGCCGGGCTCGCGCCTGCGTATTCTTCGCGTCCGCCGTGAATATAATCAATGGGTCGCGAACGAGACTCTCGAAGACTACGCTCTCAGATTCACCGCCAAGCGTGCGCGGCGATGGTCGGCGGGCCGGGTTGCCAATACCGCGCTCGGCAATGTGTCGTTTCTTGCCCTTGAAGCCATCGGTGGCACCATCACCCTCGGTTACGGCTTCGCCAACGCCGTTGCTGCCATTCTCGTCGTCGGTTGCTTGATTTTTGCGACGTCTCTGCCGATCGCAATCCATGCCGCGCGTGCCGGCGTCGATATCGATCTGCTGACGCGCGGCGCCGGTTTCGGCTATATCGGCTCGACGCTGACGTCATTGATCTATGCGTCTTTCACGTTCATTTTCTTCGCGATCGAGGCGGTGATCCTGGCGAGCATCCTGGATGCCTGTTTTGGCATCCCGCTCTGGCTCGGCGAGATTTTCTGTGCGGTCGCGGTGGTTCCGCTGGTGACGCACGGCTTCACCTTCATCAGCCGATTTCAATTCTGGTCACAGCCGCTGTGGCTTTTTCTGCATCTTCTGCCCTTCATCGCCATCGCGATCTCCAGCCACGGCGATGCCGCCGGCTGGTACAGCTTTGGCCCCGGGCTCGACCCCCTGCGCTTCGGTGCGGCGGGATCGGTGGTTTTCTCACTGATCGCGCAGATTGGCGAGCAGGTGGATTTTCTCCGTTTCCTGCCGCCCGAGCCGCGAGGGAAGGGCCGCGTCCGCTGGTGGTTGGCGCTGCTGGCCGGCGGGCCGGGCTGGATCGTCCCTGGCATGCTGAAACTGCTCGCCGGCTCGTTTCTCGCCACTCTCGCTCTTCATCACGGCCTTTCGCCCGCCCTCGCCGCGCAGCCGGTCGGCATGTACCGCATCGCCTTCGGCTACGTGTTCACCAAGCCAACCGCAGCTCTCGTTCTCGCCAGTGTTTTCATCGTCATTTCACAATTCAAGATCAATGTAGCCAACGCCTATGCCGGTTCGATCGCATGGTCGAATTTCTTCGCGCGTCTGACGCATAGCCATCCCGGGCGGGTGGTGTGGCTGATTTTCAACATCGCCATCGCGCTATTGTTGATGGAGCTTGGCGTCTATCAGACGATCGAGCACACGCTTGCACTCTATTCAGGGGTCGCGGCGGCGTGGATGGGGGCGCTGGTCGCCGATCTCGTCGTCAACAAGCCGCTCGGCCTCAGTCCACCGCGGATTGAGTTCAAGCGCGCGCACTTGCACGACATCAACCCGGTCGGCGTCGGCGGAATGCTGTTCGGCGTCGCACTCGGGGCATGTGCCTATGCCGGTCTGTTCGGCCGGCTCATGCAGGCGCTTTCGCCGTTTCTCGGTTTCGCCGGTGCCTTTGCCGGGGCACCCCTGATCGCGTACCTCAGCGGCTGCCGGCTTTATCTCGCGCGGAAGCCCCGCGCCGGTTGGGCCAAACATGGCGAACGCGCCTGTGTCATCTGCGCCCATCCCTTCGAGCCGGAAGACATGGCGTTTTGTCCGGCCTATACCGGGCCCATCTGCTCGCTCTGCTGCTCGCTCGACGCGCGCTGCCGGGACGGTTGCAAGCCGCGTGCGGCACGCGGGTTCAATCTTCTTCTCGCGCCGCTGCGCCTCATTCTGCCGGCGCGGGCGATGGCGGTGCTCGGCCGGCCGCTCGCACGATACGTCGCGATCGTCACACTATTCGCCCTTGCACTCGGCACCATCCTGTTCGCGCTCTATAGCCAGGCGGCAACCGATTTCCCCAATGTCAACGCAGCGATCGCCGCGGCCTTCCGCAAAGGGTTCTTCGTCCTTTTCGTGATCGGTGGCATCGCGGCCTGGCTTCTTGTGCTCGCCTTGGAGAGCCGGCGCGTGGCAGAGGAGGAGAGCCGCCGCCAGACCGATCTCTTGGTGCAGGAAATTCGCGCCCATCGCCGCACCGATGCCAAGCTGCAAAAGGCGAAAGAGGCGGCCGAAGCCGCCAATCATGCCAAAAGCCGCTATGTCGTCGGCATCAGCCACGAACTGCGCACGCCACTCAACGCCATTCTCGGCTACGCGCAATTGCTCGAAGCCGATGCCACTTTCCCGCCGCATCGCCAGGGGGCCATTCGCGTCGTGCGGCAAAGTGCCGAGCACCTCGCCGGGCTGATCGAGGGATTGCTCGATATTTCAAAGATCGAGGCCGGCCGCATCGAGCTTTACCGCGACGAGGTGCATCTCGGTGAGTTCCTCGACCAGATCGTCACCATGTTCCGTCCGCAGGCTGAAGCGCGTGGCATCCGCTTTCTCGAAAGCCGGCCCGACCCGCTTCCTGTCGCGATCTTTACGGACGAACGGCGGCTGCGACAAATCTTGATCAATCTGCTGTCCAATGCCATCAAGTTCACAGCCGCGGGCGACGTCGCCTTTCATGTGCGCCGGCGAGGCTCGGTCGCCGAATTCGAGATCGCCGATACCGGCTGCGGCATCGCCGAAGCCGATCGCGAGCGTATTTTCGAGCCTTTCCAACGTATCGAGGCGCGGCATCGCCCCATGGTGCAGGGCATCGGCCTTGGTCTCACCATCACCCGGCTTTTGGTGCAGATCATGGGCGGCGAGATCGCGGTGGCGAGCGAGCCGGGGGTGGGAAGCCGCTTTACCGTGCGGCTGATGCTCTCCGAGGTGCGCGAGCCGCGCCGCCCGCCGCCCGCGGAAAGACGTCCGTCCGGCTATGCCGGGCGGCGGCGGCTGATCCTGGTCGCCGATGACGATCCGCTGCACCGGCGGCTGATGCGCGATGTGCTGGCGCCGCTCGGTTTCGTCGTGCTGGAAGCGGGCGACGGCGCCGAATCGCTGCGTCTTGCCGCGGATTGCCGGCCCGATGCCTTTCTCCTCGACCTCTCGATGCCCGGTATCAGCGGCTGGGATCTCGCGCGGCGCCTGCGACAATCCGGGCATACGGAGGCGGCGATCCTGATCGTCTCCGCCAATGCCGGGGAATTGCGTGCCGGCCCCGGCCCAAACGTCGGCCCCGGCCACGACGACGTGCTCGCCAAGCCGGTGAACATCGCGATCCTGCTCGGGCGCCTCGGCGCCCTCCTCGGCCTCACATGGCAGGAGGAAATGCCCGCGCCGCCAAGCCGCGCGCCCCTCGTGCTTCCCCCGGACGTGATCATCGAACTCACGCAATTGGGCCGCCTCGGCTATGTTCGCGGCATTCTCGGCAAGCTCGATGAGGTCGCGGCCGGCGCGCCCTCGCCCAGCCTCGCCGCCTTGCGTCAGGCCGCCGCCGAATGCCGGCTCGAGGATTTTCTTGCCATGCTCGGGGGTGAGATAGTGCCGTGACCCCGCCACTCCGCAGCATCGTTCTGGTGGTCGATGATTCGCCGGGCACGCTCGGCCTTCTCAACGATGCGCTGGAGGCGGCGGGATATACGGTGCTGCTGGCGCCTTCCGGCCAGGCGGCGCTCGAAGCCGCCGCGCGGGCGACCCCGGATATCATCCTGCTCGATGCGCTGATGCCGGGCCTCGACGGGTTCGAGACCTGCCGGCGCCTCAAGCGCCTGCGGGATCTCAGCGCGGTGCCGGTCATTTTCATGACCGCGCTCAGCGAGACCGAACACGTGCTGGCGGCACTCGAGGCTGGCGGGGTCGATTACGTCACCAAGCCGGTCGCGCCGGCGGAAGTGGTGGCGCGGCTCGGCGTTCATCTCGCCAATGCGCGCCTGACGCGGAGCGCGCATCAAGCGCTCGATGCCGCCGGGCGCTATCTGCTGGCGATCGATCGCACGGGGCGGGTGGTTTGGAGCACGCCGCTGGCCGCTGCCCTTCTCGGCGGCAGGGCTGTCGCCCCGGCACCGACCTTGCCGCCCGAGATCGCCGCCTGGAGCTTGCAGCATGCCGGCGGGGCCGCCGTGCCGCGCCTGTGGCGTGCGACCCTCAATGGTCGCGACATCGAAATTTCCTATGTCGGCAGCATCGCCGCCGATGAAATCCTGCTTCGCCTCAGCCCCGGCGCCAAAGCCGGCGACGAGGAAACCCGGCTCCAGGCACAACTCGGCTTGACGGCACGCGAGGCAGAAGTGCTGCTCTGGGTCGGGCGCGGCAAGCCGAACCGTGATATCGCCGAAATTCTTGGCCTCAGCCCACGCACGGTGAACAAGCATCTCGAAGGCGTCTATGCCAAGCTCGGCGTCGAAAACCGCGCCGCCGCCGCGGCGATGGCGGTGCGGACCCTGCAAGGAGGGTGAGGGGGCGCCGGCTGGAATCGAACGCCCGGCCGCCGCTTCGCTTTTTTCAAACTAGCCCTGGCTCTGGCGCGCGAGCATGCGCTGCATGGCCCCGATCAGCGATTGGACGTTTTCGCCATTGTGCTGGAGATAGCTCGCGTAATCGCTCCGCTGGGTGAGGCGGAGGCTGGTGCCCTCGACCACCAGATCTTCGATTTTCTGGCCGCCATTGGCGTTCGCGATCACCCATTGGACGTCGGCATCGGGATTGTTCGGGCGTTTGATCGTGGTATCGACCCAGACCGTATCGTCATGGGGCGCGACCCGGCCGAGCGTATAGCGCACCCCTTTGTATTCGCCGAGATGGCCTGCGATGCTATTGACCATGACCTGGTGGAACAGGGCCAGGTAATCCTGCTGCTGCTGGGGCGTCGCTGTGCGCCAGAAACGGCCGAGGCAGAAACGCGCGATGCCGTCGACATCGACATTGCGATCGATGATTTTTTGGAGCTGGCCGCGCTTTGACGCCATGCTGTCGGAGCTGTTGATGACGGCGACGAGCTGGTCGCCCACTTCGCGCACGAAGCCGGCAGGATCGGCAGCCGCGGCGCGGCGCCCGAAGAGGGCCGCAGGCGCGAGCGCGAGGAGGGGGAGGAAACGGCGTCTTTCCAGCATGATCTCTCTGTCTCTCCATGGCATGTTACGCAACTTGCGCAACCAGCGGCCTTGGCCGCGCCTCAATTGGTCTGGCCCGCCGGCGCCGGGAACCAGGCCGGCACGGTCGCGCGATTGTCGTTGCGGATCGCCTCGATCTGGCTCTCCCGCCGTTGCCGGTAGAGGCTGCGGATGGTGGCGTAGGGATCGAGCGCGGTTTTCTGCACCTGATCGAGCGTATCGAGCACGCGCGCGCGGGTATCGATCGCGGTCAGGCCGTAATAGGCCCATTCCAGGGCATAGACGGTGGTGCCGTTGACGAGCCAGGTGAACGGCCAATCCGCGATATCGACCCCGAAACCGGTGAGATCGCGCGGGTTGGAGGGGCCGAGGATGGGAATGAACAGATAGGGGCCCGGCGGCACGCCGTAGAGCCCGAGCGTCATGCCGAAATCGGCGTCGTGATTGGGATAGCCCCAATGCTTGGCGACATCGAAAAACCCGCCGATGCCGAAGGTCGAGTTGATCATGAAGCGCATCAATGTGTCGCCGGCGCGCCGTGGCTTGGCCTCGACGACATCGTTGAAGAAAACGGTCGGGTCGTTGAGGTTGATGATCATGTTGTGGAGGCTGTCGCGCACACCGTCGGGCAGGGCATAGCGATAGGCCTCCGCCGCCGGTTTCAGCGTCACCGCGTCCAATTGGTCATTGACCTTGTAGAAAAAGCGATTGGTCGGCTCCAGGGGATCGTTGGTCTGTTTGTAATCGGCGAGCGCCTCCTTGTCGTCGGCCGGCGGGCGCGGGGCGCAGGCGGTGACGAGAAGCGCCAACATGGGCAGGGTCAGCAACAGCGCGAGAAAGAAGGGTCGGCGATGCATGCGTTGATCCTTGTCGCGGGGACCGGGGATGGTCCCCCAAAACCGGGCGGAGCGGCCTTCTGTCCAAGGCGTGCCCCGCTGACATAAGGACGGAAGGGCACGGCGTAAAGCTTGAACGGCGCGGCGGGGGCGCCATGGCGCCGTGGGCGCTTGCGGCGGCGGCCGATTTGGTGAACAAACCGAACCCTTTCCATGGCCCCGAGGAGCTAGCCATGCGTCTTGATCCCCCTTCGCCGCACGGCCGGCTCTCGTCGCCGGCAACGCTCGAGCGCTGGCTCACCGGCCCGCGCATCGCGGGGCTTCCGGCGCGCGATGCCGCACAGCCGCCGCCGCTCCTCTCTTTCGAATTCTTCCCGCCGCGGAACGCCGCCCTCGAAGCGCAGCTCTGGAGCTGCATCCGCCGGCTGGAGACGCTGGCACCGCGCTTCGTCTCCGTCACCTACGGCGCCGGCGGCAGCACCCAGACCCGCACCCATGCGACGGTTGCGCGCATCGTCAAGGAAACCAGCCTCACTCCGGCCGCGCATCTCACCTGCGTCGGCGCAAGCCGCGGCGAGGTGGATGCGATCGCCCGCCAATACTGGGAGGCAGGCGTGCGCCACATTGTTGCCTTGCGCGGCGACCCGCCGCCGGGCGAGCGCTATGCCCCGCATCCCGAGGGTTACGCCTACGCCGCCGATCTCGTCGCCGGGCTCCGCCGCATCGCGCCGTTCGAGATTTCGGTCGCGGCCTATCCCGAAGCCCATCCCGAGGCGGCGAGCGCGGAGGCCGACCTCGATAATCTGAAACGGAAGCTCGACGCCGGAGCCAGCCGCGCCATCACCCAGTATTTCTTCGAGACCGATACCTATCTCCGCTTTCTGGAGCGCGCGCTCGCCGCCGGCATCACGGCGTCGATCGTGCCCGGGATCATGCCGGTTTCGAACTTCGCCCAGGCGGCGCGGTTCAGCGCGGCGTGCGGGGCGAGCGTGCCGGCATGGCTCGGCCATCTCTTCGAGGGGACAGAGAACGATCCCGAATTGCGCCGCATCGTCGCCGCCGTCGCCGCCGCCGAGCAGGTGCGGCTCCTGCAGGCCAACGGCGTCGATGAATTCCATTTCTACACGCTGAACCGCCCCGAACTCACCTACGCGATCGCCCATATCCTTGGCGTCAGGCCGCAAGCCGGCGCGCCATCAGCCGGCGATAGAGGGGGCGCAGCAGAAACGGGCTGAGATAGAGCGGAAACTGACAGAGCGCGAAAAAAAGGCCTAA
>JAKAQU010000072.1 GCA_021819535.1 Pseudomonadota bacterium
CATTTCGCGCTCCGGCGGCGTGCGCGATCAGTTCACCTTCACCGGCGGGGTCGCGAAAAACGAAGCGGCGGTAAGGGAATTGCGTCAGCTCATCACCGAGAATTACGGCGAGGTTGCGATCAACATCAACCCGGATTCGATCTACACCGGGGCCCTCGGCGCCGCCGCCTTCGCGCGGCGCGCCATCAGCCACTGACGGAGCAAAAGCGATGATCAGAACCGCAGGCATCGATGTCGGCACCGGCGCCATCAAGACGGTAATTTTCGAGACCGACGGCGGCGAGACACGCTGGCTCGCCAAGCGCGTCGACCGGGTGCGCCAGCGCGATCCGTTTCAGCTCGCGCATGAGGCCTATCACGGCGCGCTGGAGGAGGCCGGGATGCGTCATGGCGATCTCGACTATGTCGCGACCACTGGCGAGGGCGAATCGCTCGATTTTCACACCGGACATTTCTATTCGATGACGACGCATGGGCGGGGTGCGATTTTTCTCGACCCCGAGGCGCGTTGCGCGCTCGATGTCGGGGCGCTGCACGGCCGTGCGATCCGGATCGACGGGCGCGGCAAGGTGCTGAGCTACAAGATGACCAGCCAATGCGCGTCGGGATCGGGGCAGTTCCTGGAAAATATTTCGCGCTATCTCGGCATCGCCCAGGACGAGATCGGGGCTCTTTCCAAAGAGGGCGACAGCCCCGAGAAAGTGAGCGGCATTTGTGCCGTGCTCGCCGAAACCGACGTGATCAACATGGTTTCGCGCGGCATCACCGCCGCCAATATTCTGCGCGGCATCCACGCCTCGATGGCCGATCGCCTGGCGAAACTGATCAAGACCATCGGCAGCGTCGATGGCGTGGTGCTGATGACCGGCGGTCTCGCCCATGACGAGGGGCTCGTCGCCGCCATGCAGGACGCCATGCGCCAGGAAAAAGTGCAATGGCAGGTGCGCAATCATCCCGATTCGATCTACGCCGGCGCGATCGGAGCGGCGCTCTGGGGTGCATTCCGCCACGAAAAACTCACACGTGAGGACGCATTGGAAAAAGCCGCCTGACCGGGCGGCGCGAGGGAGGACATCATGGCGCTGCTGATCACCGAGAATTGCACTTCCTGCGATGCGTGCCGGCCGGCTTGTCCGAACGAGGCGATCGCGGTCGCGGCACCGATCTATACCATCGACCCGCGACGCTGCACGGAATGTGTCGGCGCCGAGGACGAGCCGCAATGCCGGCTGGTCTGCCCGGCCGATTGCATCGAGGACCACCCCGATTTTCGCGAAAGCCGCGCCGAATTACTGGCGAAATATAGGGAGCTTCATGCCTGAGGCCGGGCGGTGGCAGTCGCCGCCGGATGGCGAAGGGAGAGAGGTGTTGCATGGACATCGCACACATGAACATGGATGGCACGGAGATCGCGCGCCGCGATGCGCGGGCGGGCGCCGAGACGGTTTCGCTCGCCATCATCGGCTCGGGCGGTGCTGGGGCGATGCGGGCTGGCGAGATCCTGCTCGATGTCGCGGCCAAGGCAGGATTTTTCGGGCTGATGTGCCGCGCCATGGGGCCGCAGATCCGCGGCGGCGAAGCGGCGGCACTGCTTCGTCTCGCGACCGCCCCGGTCTCCTCGCCGGATGATCATTTCGATCTCCTGGTTGCCCTTGATTGGGAAAATTTCAGCCGTTTCGCCGCTGAATTGCCGCTCGCCGCCGGAAGCCTCGTGCTCACCGATCCCGACGAGGGCGAGGTGCCGGCGGCGATCAGCGAAAGCGGCGCGCGGGTTGCGGCGCTCGCGATGAAAAAGCTTGCCCGCACGGTGCCGGGAGGGCGGGTGAACGTGATCGCGCTCGCCGCCGCCGCCACCCTGATCGGCCTGCCCGTGCCCTTGGTCGGTGAGGTGCTGGCGCGCCAGCTCGGTCGCAAGGGGGACGCGGTGCTGGCGGCCAGCGCCGCAGCCCTCGCGCTCGGTGAAGAGGTCGCCGCCGCTCTGCCACCGGCGCGCCGCCTCGCCCCGCCGCCGGCAGCGGCAGGGGCGCGCTGGGTGATCAGCGGCAATCAGGCGACCGGCCTCGGCGCGCTCAAGGCCGGGATCGGCTTCGTCGCCGCCTATCCGATCACCCCGGCGACCGAGGTTTTGGAGTGGATGGCGCCGGCGCTGGCCAAGACCGGCGGGCTGCTGGTCCAGGCGGAGGACGAACTCGCCGCCATCAACATGGTGATCGGCGCATCGTTCGCCGGCACGCCCTCCCTCACCGCGACCTCCGGCCCCGGGCTTGCGCTGATGAGTGAGGCGCTTGGCCTTGCGGTCGCTTCCGAGACGCCGCTCGTCGTCGTCGATGTCATGCGTGGCGGCCCATCCACCGGCATTCCCACCAAATCCGAGCAAAGCGACCTCGACATCGCTGTGCATGGGCTGCATGGCGATGCGCCGCATCTGGTGCTGGCGCCCAACGGTATCGGCGATTGTCTGTTCACGACGCAATGGGCGGTCGCACTCGCGGAACGCTTGCAGACGCCGGCGATCGTGCTCTCGGACCAGGCGCTCGGCCAGTCGCGCGCCGTCATCGCGCCGCCGCCATCCCCGCCCGCCCTTCCCGGCCGACTGCTCGCGACGGCGGCCGAGGCGGATCACTATCAACGCTATGCGGTGACCGCGAGCGGGATCTCACCGATGGCTGTCCCTGGCATGGCGGGCACGACCTATGTCGCCGATGGGCTGGAGCACACGCCGCGCGGCATACCCTCGGCACAGGCCAGCGATCATCACACCCAACTCGCCAAGCGGGCGCGTAAATTGGAGGCCTTCGATTACGGCGCGGCATGGGCGGATATCGAGGGCGAGGACGGAGACGAGATCGCGCTCCTCACCTGGGGCTCGGCCACCGGCCCGGCGCGCGAAGCGGTGCGGCGCGCGCGGAGGGAAGGACTCATGGTCCGCCTGATCTCGCTCCGCCTCTTGCTTCCGGCCCGGCCAGCCGCCCTCGCGGCGGCCCTCGCCGGGGTCCGGCGCCTGCTCGTCGTCGAGCAGAGCCACGGCCGACAATTCCACAAATTCCTCCGCGCCAATTACGACTTGCCGGCCGAGGTCGCGGTGCTCAGCCGCCCCGGGCCGCTGCCCATCCGTCCCGCCGAAATTCTCGCCCGTCTCGTTCCCTGGGAGTGACGCTCATGTCCGATAGTCAAACGGCGCCAGCGCCGCTGTTGACAGCGCAGGATTTCAAATCCGACATCAAGCCGATCTGGTGCCCGGGCTGCGGCGATTATTCCGTCTTGACCGCGCTCGCCAAGGCATGTGCCGAACTCGCCCGCCCCCGCGCGCGCATCGCGCTGATCTCCGGCATCGGCTGTTCGTCGCGCTTGCCGGCTTATACCAACGTCTACGGCTTTCATGGCGTCCATGGCCGAGCGCTGGCGCTCGCGACCGGCGTCAAGCTCGCGCGGCCCGATCTCACCGTGATCGCGGCCGGCGGCGACGGCGACGGCCTCTCGATCGGCGGCAATCATTTTCTCCATGCCTGCCGGCGCAATGTCGATATGACCTATATCCTGATGGATAATCAGGTCTACGGCATGACCAAGGGCCAGGCCTCGCCGACCACCGCGCCCGATTGGTGCGAGGGCAAGCTGACCCCAACCGGCACCGGCATCGCGCCGGTCGCGCCCTTGCAGCTCGCGCTCGCCGCCGGGGTTGGTTTCTTTGCCCGCGGCTTTGCCGGCAATCCCAATGAACTCGCGCGCTTGATCGTCGCCGGCATCACCCATCCCGGATTTGCCGTGATCCATGTGCTGAGCCCTTGCGTCACCTTCCGCGCCGAACAGCGGGGCTGGAAGCAGGCGGTGCATGGCTTCGACGGCGCCCCGGCGACCGACCCGGCAACGGCCATGGCGCGCTTTGCCGGCGATGACGGCTTCACGACCGGCATCCTCTATGCCAGCGCGACACCGCCCTTCATGCCAGAGCGGCAGATGACGATGACGGCGGCCGATTTCGACCGCGGATTCATCGTTTGACGCTCTCCGTGCGGTATTCGGGAAACAGTGACAACAGCCCGCCCTCGCTCGCGGCACAGCGGCCGCGCTCGGTGATGAAGCCGCTCACCAGCCGCGCTGGCGTGACATCGAAGGCGGGGTTGGCGGCCGGGGTTTCCTTGGGGCAGAGGCGCACCGTCGCGATGCTGCCGTCGAGCGCGCGGCCGGTGACCATTGTCACCTCGGAGGCCGCCCGCTCCTCGATCGGGATTTCGGCGATGCCGTCGCAGATCGACCAGTCGACGGTGCTGGAGGGAACCGCGACCCAGAACGGCACCCCCGCATCCTGTGCCGCCAGCGCCTTGAGATAGGTTCCGATCTTGTTGGCAACGTCGCCCTGCCGCGTCACCCGGTCGGCGCCGACGATCACCATATCCACCTTGCCGCGCTGCAGGAGATGGCCGCCGGCATTATCGGTGATCAGCGTATGCGGAACCCCATGCTTGCCGAGTTCCCAGGCGGTGAGTGCCGCCCCCTGGTTGCGCGGACGCGTCTCGTCGACATAGACATGGACATCGATACCATTGTCGTGCGCCATGTAGATCGGGGCGAGCGCCGTGCCCCAATCCACCGTCGCGAGCCAGCCGGCATTGCAATGGGTCAGGATATTGACCCGCCGGCCGGCGGCGGCGTGGGCGATCAGTTCGTGGCCGCCCCGCCCGATCGCCGCGTTTTGCGCGACATCCTCCTCGGCGATCGCCTTCGCCTCGGCATAGGCCGCAGCGATGCGGCGCTCGGGCGGCAGGTTGCGGAGCCGAACCAGCATACGCTTGATCGCCCAGGCGAGGTTGACCGCGGTCGGGCGCGTCGCGCCGAGGATTTCCGCCCCCCGCTCCAGCGCCGCCGTGCCGGGATCGGCGCGGAGACCAAGACAAAGCCCAAACGCCGCCGCAGCCCCAATCAGCGGCGCACCGCGCACCAGCATGGTGCGGATGGCGTGCGCCGCCTCTTCGAGCGTCGTGAGACGCAGGATCTCGAACGACCAGGGAAGCTTGGTCTGATCGATGATCCTGACCGACCAGCCATCCTGATCGAGCCAGATCGAACGATAAGGGGTGCCGTCGATTTTCATCGCACGCTGCCCAGGGACGCTTTGGCCGAGGCCGCCTTCCAAATCCCGCGCCAGGGGAGGATCAGGCCGAGGCCGATACCCCAGGCGCCATCGACCAGCAGCGCGCGGAGCCAGGTGAGCGGTGAGGCGATGCCGCCACTTTGCGGCAGGCCGTAGGTCAGAACAATGGTCATAATTTCGGTATAGTATCTGAACGGGATCCAGCGCGCGCCGGGCAGAAAATGCTTGATGCCGGCCACCACGACCAGGCCGAGACCGGCGACGATGACGCCGAGGCCGAGGCCGGAAAGCCAGAGCGGCCCCCGCAACCACGGCGATACGAGCGCGAACAGAGCGCCCGCGATGCCACCGAGAAGACATTCATTGGCAATGCGCGGCAAACCAAAGGGGATCAGCGGGTCGAGGGGATAAGGTTGCGGGAACGCGAGCCCCGGCAGGGCGAGGGCATGGAGCCCCCCCCACACCGCCTGCTCGAAGGTCAGCACCGAGATGGCGGCCGCAACGAACCCGATGACAGCGCGAGAGACGGCCGATGGCATCCCCAATCCCCTTTCCGCAGGCAGCGCGCCGGAGCATAAGAGATTTGGGCGGAGAGACAAAGACGCTTCTTTTTCCGAAGAAAAAGCAGCATGGAAACATCTCTCGGCTCTCGCCCGGCATTGCCCGGCGCGCCCTCTTTCGCCGCTGCCATTTCCTCGGCTAGGATGACGCCATGTTGCAAGCTTCTCCGCGCGTTGCGCTCTTCGTCACCTGTCTCGTCGATCTCCATCGGCCGACGGTGGGCTTCGCCGCCATCCGTCTCCTCGAACAGGCGGGCTGCCAGGTCGAGGTGCCACGGGCACAGACCTGCTGTGGCCAGCCGGCCTACAACTCGGGCGATCGTGACACCGCGCGCGATCTCGCGCTCGGGATTCTGGAGGCGTTTGGCGGCTATGATTACATCGTCGTGCCGTCCGGCTCCTGCGGCGGGATGCTGCGCCATCATCTGCCGACTTTGTTCGAGGACGACCCCAATCTCCGCGCCCGCGCCGAAGCGCTGGCGGCGCGGACCTACGAACTCGTGAGCTTTCTCACCGATGTCATGGGCTTGGAGCGGGTCGCTGGCGCCGCTTCCGGCACCGTCACCTATCACGACAGTTGCAGCGGGCTCCGCGAACTCGGGATCAAGGCGCAGCCGCGGCGCCTCCTCGAGGCGCTCGGGGTGACGGTCAAGGAAATGGCCGACCCGGACGTCTGCTGCGGCTTCGGCGGCACGTTCTGCGTCAAATACCCCGAGATCTCGACCCGGATGGTTTCCGACAAGAGCGCCGATATCGCCGCGACCGGCGCCGAGACGGTGCTCGCCGGCGATCTCGGCTGCCTGCTCAATATCGCCGGGCGGCTGAAACGCGAGGGCAGCGCCGTCAAGGTGCGCCACGTCGCAGAAGTGCTCGCCGGCATGACCGGCGCGGTGCCGCCGATCGGCGAGGCCGGCTGATATCCGGCTGACATAAGGAAACGCCCATGCTGTCCACTTCGCCCGCCTTCAAGGAAAATGCCCGCAAGGCGATCAATGACGCCGGCCTGCAAAAGGCGCTGGCGCGGACCAAGCCGCAATTCCACGGCAAGCGTGCGAAAGCGGTCGCGGGCTTGCCCGAATTCGAGCGCCTTCGCGATATCGGCCGCGACATCAAGAAC
Source organism: Pseudomonadota bacterium (assembly GCA_021819535.1). Taxonomy (GTDB): domain Bacteria; phylum Pseudomonadota; class Alphaproteobacteria; order Acetobacterales; family Acetobacteraceae; genus Acidibrevibacterium. The sequence goes on from JAKAQU010000072.1 coordinate 6,770, forward strand.
CACACCCTCGCCCATCTCGATTTCTATCTCGAAACCTGGGCGGCGAATGTCGAGCGCGCCGGCGGGCAAGTGCATTGGTGCGCGAGCGCCGATGACGCCCGCGCCGCCGTGCTCGGCATCTGCGAGCGCGTCGGCGCGCGCACCGTGACCAAGGGCAAATCGATGATCTCGGAGGAACTCGGGATCAACGAGCATCTCGAACAGCACGGCATCACCCCGGTCGAGACCGATCTCGGCGAATATATCCTACAGCTCCGCCACGAGCCGCCGAGCCACATCATCGGTCCGGCCTTTCACCTCAACCGCGAGGATTGGGAGGAGAGCTTCCGCCGCGCCCATACCGATCTCCCCGCCGACCGCGTCTTTCACGAGCGCCGCGATATCCTGACGGAGGCCCGCGCCAAGCTCCGCGCCCGCTTCCTCGCCGCCGATGTCGGCATCACCGGCGCCAACTTCCTGATCGCCGAGACCGGCTCCTCCGTCATCGTCACCAATGAGGGCAATGGCGATCTGACCCAGACCCTGCCGCGCGTGCATATCGTCCTCGCCAGCCTCGAAAAAATGGTCCCGACGCTGGAGGACGCAACGAACATGCTGCGCCTCCTCGCGCGCTCGGCGACCGGGCAGGATTTCTCCGTCTATACCACGTTTTCGACCGGCGTGCGCCGCGAGGGCGATCTCGACGGGCCGGAGGAATACCACGTCGTCCTCCTCGATAACGGCCGCAGCGCCATGCTCGGCACCGAGTTCCAGGACATGCTGCGCTGCATCCGCTGCGCTGCCTGCATGAACCATTGCCCGGTCTATAACGTCGTCGGCGGCCATGCCTATGGCTCGGTTTATCCGGGGCCGATGGGGGCCGTGCTCACGCCGACCCTGATCGGCGTCGATCAGGCCGGGAATCTCCCCAACGCCTCCACTTTCTGCGGCCGCTGCGAAAGCGTCTGCCCGGTGAAAATCCCCTTGCCGAAGATGATGCGCCATTGGCGCGAGCGCGAGTTCGAGCGCCATCTGACCCCGGCGACCGTGCGCACCAATCTCGCGCTCTGGGGGTTCGTCGCCCGCCGCCCGGGGCTTTATCGGCTGGTGACCCGGATCGGCGCCGGCGCGCTCGGCTGGCTCGGGCGCCGGCGCGGACGGCTCTCGCGGCTTCCCTTCGCCGGCGGCTGGACGGCGGGACGCGATTTGCCGGCCCCGGAGGGCGATACTTTCTTCGCCCGCTATGCCCGCGAACAGCGCGGCAAGGGCGGCCGCGCATGAGTGCCGAGACCGACGCCGGGCGCGCCACTATCCTCGGCGCCATCCGCCGCCATCTCCATCGCGGCCCCTTGCCCGAGGACCAGGCGGCGATGCTGCGCGCGCGTCTTGCCGCCCATCCCCGCCATCTCATCCCCGCCCGCTCGCGCCTCCCGCGCGCGGGGCAGGTCGCCCTCTTCATCGCCAATGTCGAAAAGGAGTTCGGCAGCGTCGCACGCCTTCCCGACGCGAGCGCCGTGCCGGCCGCCATCGCCGATTATCTCGCGCAGCAGAACCTGCCCTCCGAGTTCGTGGTCGCGCCGCATCCCGAATTGCAGGCCATCCCGTGGGCCGAGCGGCCACTTCTGAAACTTCGCACCGGCCGCGCCGAGGCGAGCGATCTCGTGAGCCTCCAGCAGGGCTTTGCTGCCATCGCCGAGACCGGGACGCTGATGCTCCCGTCTGCGCCGGAACGGCCGACGACGGTCAATCTCCTCGCCGACACGGCACTCGTGTTGCTCCGCGCAAGCCGCATCGTCGGCGCCTATGAGGAGGCGTGGGATCTGCTCCGCGCCGAGCGGATCGACGCGATGACCGGCGGTTTCATGCCGCGCAACGTCATGCTGGTGACCGGCCCTTCGCGCTCGGCGGATATCGAGCAGACGCTCGAACTCGGGGCGCATGGGCCGCGGCGGCTCCATATCCTCCTGCTCGACGACGACGAGGAAGCGCGCGCGGCGCCGGACGCCGCCGCCCCGGGAATCTCCGCGCCGTGAAATGGCACGAGGACGCGCACCGAGCGAGGCCGAACTCGCGATCTGGGCGGCATTCGCGCGCGAGATCCGCCCGCTTCCTGGGCGGCTGATACCATCTGCAGCACTGCCGGCAGAGGCGCCACCGCCCGCCACCCCCTCCCCTTCCCTTCCCCCGGCGCGCGCGCCGCAACCCCGCCGGGCAGCACCGCTCGCGCCACTTGCCATCGGCGTCGCTCCCGGAGGGCTCGATGCCGCAACCTGGGAGCGGCTCAGGAGCGGCAAGCTGCGGCCGGCGCGGGTCATCGATCTCCACGGCCTGACATTGGCTGAGGCGCATCGCGCTTTGCTGGCGGCGATCGCCAAGGCACGGGCGGAAAAGCTCCGCTGCATCGAAATCGTCACCGGGCGCGGGCGCGGCGAGGAAGGGGGCGCGATACGGCGCGAATGGGTCCATTGGCTGAACCGGCCCGATCTCCGCCCGCAGATTCTCGCCGCCGCCCACCCACATGCCGCCAATCCCGGCGCGACCCGGCTCCTCCTCCGCAAATAGGCGGCCGGCATCCGCGGCGCGGTTTGATCCAGATCAAGGCCGACGCATCCTGCCTCCTGGAGATAGTGGCCGGCGCCCTCTGTCGGCGCCGTCCACAACCGGGAGAAAGCAACGTCCATGACCGCTTTGATGAGCCCTGATGAACTCGAGCACGCGCTCCGCAAAATCGGCGCCGAGCGCTATCACAATCTCCACCCGTTCCATAAAATGCTGCATGGTGGGCGGATGAATTTCGGCCAGGTGCAGGCCTGGGCGCTCAACCGCTACGTCTATCAGGCGGCCATCCCGCGGAAGGACGCGGCGCTGATGGCGCGGCTCGAAGACCGGGCACTCCGGCGCGAATGGATCCATCGCATCCACGACCATGACGGGATCGATGCCGATAGCGGCGGGATCGAGCGCTGGCTCAAGCTCACCGACGGGCTCAAGCTCGACCGTGCCTATGTCATATCGCAGGAAGGGGCGCTGCCGGCGACCAAATTCGCCGTCGAGGCCTATGTCCGCTTCGTCTATGAACACCCGACACTGGAAGCCATCGCCTCCTCGCTCACCGAGCTTTTCGCACCCGCGATCCACGCCGAACGGATCGCCGGCATGCTCGAACATTACGATTTCATCAGCGACGAACTCGTCGCCTATTTCCGGAAACGCCTCGATCAGGCGCCGCGCGATTGCCGCTTCGCCCTCGCCTATGTCCAGGAACACGCACGCACGCCCGAACAGCAGGCGGCGGTGCTGGCGGCATTGCGCTTCAAAACCGATGTCCTCTGGGCACAGCTCGACGCGCTCTATTTCGCCTATGTCGAACCCGGCTTCATCCCGCCCGGGGCATTCCGGCCTGAAGAGAAATAAGAAATATTTCTTTTTCTACAGAAAAAGAAATAAAAAGATTCTTATTCGTTCCCTCGGAACATTGTCTTCCTTGGCACAGGCAGCGCCCACCGAATGAAAGTTTTTTGCTTCTTTTTTTCAAAAAAGAAGCACCTTTTCTTCCCTCGGTGCCCTCTCTTCCGTCAATGATTAAGCGCCTGGACGATTTCCTCGGTCATTTTTTTGGCATCGCCAAACAGCATCATGGTGTTGGGGCGGAAAAAGAGTTCGTTCTCGACGCCGGCATAGCCCGAGGCCATTGATCGCTTGATGAAAAGCACGGTCTTGGCCTTGTCCACTTCCAGGATCGGCATGCCGTAGATCGGCGAGGAGGCATCGGTTTTCGCCGCCGGGTTGGTCACGTCGTTGGCGCCGATGATGTAGGCGACATCGGCGGTGGAGAATTCATTGTTGATTTGTTCGAGCTCGAACACTTCGTCATAAGGCACGTTGGCCTCGGCCAGCAGCACGTTCATGTAGATCGG
>JAKAQU010000073.1 GCA_021819535.1 Pseudomonadota bacterium
CGCCTGGCGGAGCTTTCTGCCGAGGGTGATCCGCTGGAGACGCTGTCGGCGACGGTTGATTTCGAGATTTTCCGTGCCGTTCTGGCCAAGGCGGTGCGGCGGAGCGATCCGGCGAAGGGCGGCCGGCCCGGCTTCGACCTGGTGCTGAAGTTCAAGAGGCTGGTGCTCCAATCCCTGCACGGGCTATCGCTGCAACAGATTTCCCATCTGGTCCGGGATCGGCTGAGCTGGATGCGGTCGAGAATTTCTTCTCCGTCCTGACCCGCATTGCGAAAGACCGGTTTCCAAAGGCCATGCCTTTGGTGGGGGGCTGGGGCAAAGCCCCTGCCCTTATGACTGATAACACGCCTTTACATTTTTGACGCGGCCTTAGGAGACCGCGTCCTTGAGCGGTGCCGGGGCGTCGTTATTGCCGTAGCGGCGGTAGATGAAATCCGCCGGCGCGTCACCGCGTTCGGCGATCGCTGCCGCCATGACGGCGTGATCGGGCGCGAGTTCGCAGGCAGGATCGGTGCGCGCGGCATCGCCGGTGAGGGCAAAGGCCTGACAGCGGCAGCCGCCCCAGTCGATTTCGCGGCGGTCGCAGGATTGGCAGGGCTCAGGCATCCAATCGGTGCCGCGGAAGCGGAGAAACGCGGGATCGTGCTGCCAGATCTCGGCGAGTGAGGTCTCACGCACCGAGGGGAAGACAAAGCCGGGGAGGGTTTCCGCGGCGTGGCACGGCATCGCCTTGCCCGCCGGGGAAATATTGATGAACCGCCGCGCCCAGCCGCCCATGCAGGATTTCGGGCGCCGCGCATAATAATCGGGGATGACGTAGTCGATCACCATCTGCCCCTTGAGGCGGAGGCGCGCTGCCTCCACCGTCGCTGTCGTCGCGTCGAGTTCGCCTTGGCTCGGCAGCAGCGAGGCGCGGTTTTTGAACCCCCAGCCGTAATACTGCACCTGCGCGATTTCCGTCCGCGCCGCGCCCAACCCCTCGGCCAGCGCGATCATGCGCGGCACATTGGCGATATTCTGGCGATGGACGACGAAATTGAGGGTGAGCGGCAGGCCGGCGGCATGGATGCGGGCGGCAGCGGCGAGTTTTTTCGCGTGCGCCCCGCGATAGCCCGCGATCCGATCAGCATTCTCGGGGTCGACATCCTGGAAGCTCAACTGGATATGATCGATCCCGGCCGCGACCAGTGCCTCCATCATGCGGTCGTCGAGCTGCACGCCGGAGGTGATGATGTTGGTATAAAGCCCGGCTTGCGAGGCGTGGCGGACGAGATCGGGAAGATCGCGCCGCGCGGTCGGCTCGCCACCGGTGAAATGGAACTGGAGGATGCCGATCTTCGCCGCTTCATCGATGACGCGCTGCCATTCCGCCGTCGAAAGCTCATCGCCGACCCGCTCAAGCGCCAGCGGGTTCGAGCAATACGGGCATTGCAGCGGGCAGCGATGGGTGAGTTCGACGATGAGGCCCATCGGCGGCTCAAAGCCGGTCATAGCGCTATGGCTCCTTTTTCGGCGAGGTCGCCGAGTATCGCCCCGACATCGGCGATGATGATCTCGCGCGGGGCGGCAAAGCGGGCCGCGAGATCATCGGCGATGGCGCCGAGATTGCGGGCGCCATCGACCAGCTTGAGAATCTCCACCGCCTGTTCGTCGGGCAGAAACAGCCGTTCCGGCGCCAGCACCACCCACGCCTTCCGTACCGGATCGAAGCGGAGTTTGACGCCGGGGCGAAACCGCGGCACCGCCTGCTCGGGCGTGCTCATGTCTCCGCGGCCGGAACGAACGCCCCTGGCGGCACCAGCCCGGGCGCGACATAGGCCGAATAGAGGGCATCGAGCTGGGCCCAGAGGACATCGCATTTGAAGCGGAGTGCGGCGAGCACGGCCTGTTGCGTCTCGACGCTGTCGGCGTGCTCCCTGACATAGGCGAGAGCGAATTCGACATCGCGCGGCGCCTGCGTGAGGCGCGGGGTGAAATAGGCGAGGGTCGCCTCGGTGATGAAGGCGTAGTTGCGCAACATGCCGGACACCCGCTCGGCGATGATGGTCGGCGAGAACATCTCCGTGAGCGAGGAGGCGATGCCTTCGAGGATCGGCCGGTCGCGGACGAAATGGACGTAAGCATCGACGGCAAAGCGCGTTGCCGGCAGGAGACCGCGCGTCGAGACCACGTAATCGGGATCGAGCCCGACCCCCTCGGCGAGCTTCATCCAGCGCGCGATGCCGCCGCTGCCCGGCGCCTCGCCGTCGTGATCGACGATGCGCGAGCGCCAGGCGCGGCGGAGTTCCGGGGTTGGCAGGCGGGCGAGCAGGAACGCGTCCTTCGCCGGGATACGGGATTGATAATAAAACCGATTGAGCGCCCAGGCCTGCACCTGGCCGCGATTAAGCTTGCCGCCGTGCAGAAGCTTATGGAACGGGTGGAGATTGTGATAGCGCTCGGCGCCGATCGCCCGCAGCGCGCCCTCCAACTCGTCGGGCGAGAGCAAACCTGGCGCGCTGGTCATAGCGTGATCTCCATCCCGTCTTCCCCGACCCGCCAGCCGGCCTCCCGCACCGCTCGGTGCTCGGGGCTGTCGGAGAGCAGAATAGGGTTGGAATTATTGATATGGACGAAAATACGGTGCGGGATCGGGGCGCCACGGAAGGCGGCGAGCGTGCCGTCTTCCCCGCCGACACTGATATGGCCCATGCGGAGCCCGGTTTTGCTGCCGGTACCGGCCCTGATCATCTCGTCGTCACGCCACATCGTGCCGTCGAAGAAAAGGGCATCGGCACCGTCGAGCCGGGCGAGAAGCGGCGGGGTGACGCGGGCGCAGCCGGGGATGAAGAACAGCCGCCTTCCGCCATGTTCGATCATGGCGCCGACGGTTTCCTCACCCTCGACGATCGGTGGCGCCTCGCCGGGGCGCTCGAGATAGAGCGGCACCTTCCCTGGCACCGCAAACAACGTGAGCGAAAGCCCGCTCGGCGTGCCATCGGCGCAGGAGAGCGGGCGCTTGCAGTCCAGGGGAACCGCTTCGCGTTTCACCACGTCACGCGCCAGCACCTCGAAAATCGGGTTTTCATCGAGCACGCCAAGCACGCTCGCGGTGGCATAGACGGTGAACGCCTCGCGCTCGCGGAGGTTGAGAAGCCCGGCGATGGCATCGACATTGCCGTCGGTCAGAATGACGCCGGCGATCGGGGTCGAGCGCAGCCCGTGCTGGGGGTGCAAAAAGGGGAAGCGGGCGATTTGCTCGCGAAGATCGGGGGTCGCGTTCAGGATGAACCAATGGCGCTCATCGGCGGAGACGGCCAAGGAGGCCTGATTGCGGGGTTTTGCCGCCGGATCACCGGCCCGCGCGCGGCGGCAGGGCTCGGCGTTGGAATTCCATTGAGGGAAGCCGCCCCCGGCCGCGGCCCCAAGGATAACGGCCCTCATGGCCTCTCCCGAGTCGTTTTTTCAAGTCTTTTTTGAAAGAAAACGCCGCCGGAAGGTGATGCCACCCGGCGGCGTTTCGCGAATTACTTCGCTTCGGCGCAGGCGTAGCTGTTGATTTCGGCGCCAAGAGCGATTTCGACGATTTTCGGGGATTTCCAGGCCATGGTGTTGCCTCCTATGGAAAGGTTTTTCGGTTCACTTCTACGGCGATCCCAGTCCAACGCGGTATCAGTCTAACGCAGTAACATTTAGCGAGCAAACCTGCCAGCCAGACCGCCAGATCGCGACGGCGCCCGATCACGAGCTTGCCATCCGACCTAGTTTCTTCTCTAGACGACTTGCCGTCTCCCGGCAAACTGATTTTCTCGATCAGCCTTATCGAAAACCTGATGGATGCCGCCTCCTATTCCGCCACGAATTCGCCGGAGCCACCGAATTCGGCGGGGAAATCCTTGAATTTGGGCAGCCCGTCGGCGATCGGCAGCACGGTTTCGGCGTAATTGACGTGAACGGCCGGGGCGAAGGGCAAATCCGGAATGGTCGCCGCGAAAACATCGACCATGTCGAGCGGCGGGTGGCTCGCCATGACATGGCCGCCGCAGAGCCGGCAGAATTGGCGCAGCGAAAGCGGTGTCTTGCTGTACGTCGCCAAGTGTTCGCCCCCCTTGACGACCTTGACCGCCGCCGGTGGCCAGAGCGAGAAGGCGTTGACCGGCCCACCCGACCAGGAGCGGCAGGAGCGGCAATGGCAATAGCCCATGGCGCTCGGCTGGCCGCTCACCTCGATCTCCACCGCGCCGCAAAAACAGGCGCCGTGATAGGATTGGCTCATGGTGTTTCTCCCCGATTGTGCTTTTCTCTCAGCCAAGTGTAGCGGCGATGCCGCCTCCGCGCCAGATCGCGGCCGACGTGAAGCCCTCGGGCGATGCAGGTGGTCGCGATTTATGGGGGGAGCGGCGCGATGCCGGTCGTCGTTGAATATTCGAAATGCAGCGCCTGGTCGGGATGGACGATCGGGTGGATGGCGTGCGCCGCCATGGCCGCCTCGCTGAATCCCTGCAGGATCAGCTTGAGCTTGCCGCGATAGCGGGCGACGTCGCCGATCGCGAAAACGCCCGGGATGCTGGTCTCGGAGGTCGCGGGATCGACCTCGATATGGTGCTGGACGAGATCGAGCCCCCAGCCGGCGATCGGGCCGAGATCGGTCGCGAGGCCGAAAAACGCGAGCAATTTGTCGGCCGGGAGTTGACGTCGACCCCCTTCGAGATTTTCCACCACTACCGCGGCGAGCCGCCCATCCTCGCCGGCGAGTTCGGCGAGCTGATAGGGAATGACGAGTTCGATCTCCCCCCGCTCGGCGGCGACGGCGAGCTGGGCCGCGCTTTCGGGGGAGGCACGAAACTTGGCGCGGCGATGGACAAGAAAGATCCGCTCGGCGATGCCACGCAGCGCCAATGCCCAGTCGAGCGCCGAATCACCGCCCCCTGCGATCACGACCCGCGCGCCGCGCAACCCCTCGCGCGCGCGGACGTAATATTGAACCGCGCCGCTCGCCTCATAGGCGGCAAGGCCGGGGAGCGGCGGCCGGTTGGGGCCGAAGGCGCCAGCGCCGGCGGCGATGATCACCGCCTTCGCCATGATCGTCTCGCCGCGATCGGTGCCGAGGACGAAAGCCCCGCGCTCCCCGGAAAGCCGCTCGACCCGCCGGCCGAGCAGGATTTGCGGCTGAAACGGGTCGATCTGGCGCAGAAGCGCGTCGATCAGGCCACCGGCCTCGATGCGCGGAATGGCGGGGATGTCATAGATCGGCTTTTCCGGGTAAAGTGCGGTGCATTGCCCGCCGGGCGCATCGAGCGCGTCGATCACGACCGCGCGCAGCTTCAACATCCCGCATTCGAAAACGGCGAACAACCCCGCCGGCCCGGCGCCGATGATCGCGACATCGGCTGCGATCGTCTCCGGTTGAGATTGGTTTTGCATCCCCTCACCCTACCGCAACAGCGACCAAAGGGAAAACCGCGCGAAAGCCGGCGATCGGGTCCACGTCTCGAAATCGCGGATCTCTCCCGAGACTCTTGCCCGTGAGGCTTCGCTTGCGGCTTCGAGATAAACTTGCGGCCAACGGTTTGGCGGCCAACGGTTTGATGGTGGAGCCAAGGGGAGTCGAACCCCTGACCTCCTGAATGCCATTCAGGCGCTCTCCCAACTGAGCTATGGCCCCGGTGGCGGCGCTTATAGAGGGCGGGCACCGGGCGATCAAGCGGCGTTTGGCCGGCATCCCCGGATTTTGGAGAATTCGCCGAGGGAGGTCTTTGCCGCTCGCTGCCAAAACCGTTGGATGCGGTCCCGATTGTTATCCTGGCGTTTCGCCTTGGATACTCGGCGCGGCCATCGGCGGCACCGAGATCGCGTAGGGCGCGGAGAAGGGCGTCGCCGATTGCGACGCCGGGATCGGCGCGGTTTCCGCACGCACGAGATTGTGCGAGGCGACGATCTCCTGCCATACGGCGAGAATGCTCCGCGCCGTCGCATCGGCGACCAGGCAATGGCCGCTATTGTCGAGGGCGGTGAGCGTCATACCCGGCTCGCCCCGCACGCGCTGCAACGCCGCATCGATCGCCTCCAGGCAGGCGACCAATTGATCGGGCGTGCGCAAATGCGCATGCTGCATCATCTGATCGAGCCGCAACAGGCGCAATCCTTCCGCCGTCATCGCCAGCGGATCGCGGCCGAGTTCGAAAAACACCTGAACGACCGGCAGCATTCCTTGAATGAGTGCGAGAATGCTGCGCGCCTCCTCGACATTGCAGGCCACCAGATGCCGCGTTTCGGCGGTGAGGGTTGGCGCGCCGTGGTTGGCGGCGAAACTTTGCGCAATCTCCGCCTCGAGCCAGCGGCGAACCTCCGGGGGGGCTGCGCGAATTTGCTCGGGGAGCAAGGTGATGCCGATCATGTTCTGCGTTCCTTGATGGCGGCGGCGTTGACGACGACGAAGGGCGGCTCTTCCCCCTTCGTCGCAGCGAGACATGGGACGCCTGGTTTCAGCCGGCGGCCTTGACCTCGATTTTCTTCGGCGATGCCTGCTCGGTTTTCGGCAATGTCACCCTGAGCACGCCATTGGCGAATTCAGCGGCGATTTTTTCACGATCGACGCTTTCCGGCAGCAGGAAAGAGCGTTGGAATTCGCCATAGCTACGTTCGCTGACATAGTAATTCTGCTCTTTTTCCTCTCGTTCCTGGCGTTTTTCGCCCCTCACCACGAGGGTATCGCCGGACAGCGAAAGCTCGACATCTTTCTCCGTCATGCCGGGCAGTTCGGCGCTCAGCGTGAACGCGGTCTCGGTTTCGGTGATGTCAACCGCGGGGAACGGCAGGACGAAACCGCTATCAAGCCGCCCCGATGAGAAGGGGGCAAGGCCGAAGCCATTGGCAAAGCGGTCGAACATACGCTCGATCTCGGAGCGGAACGGACGCCAGAAATCGAGTGACGCGGCCGGAGCGGCGGCGGTTTGTTTGACGGGAACTTGTGTCGTTGCCATGTCTGATCTCCTTCGTTGTGAGGAAGAACAATTTCTGCAAGGCCGATGCGGATTTTTGGCGACGGGCGCGTTTTGCGCCCTCAACCCCTCGCCCGGTGGATCGGCGGCACCCAGGCTGCGAGATGTGGCTGAAGCGCATCGTTCGGGATCTTGGTGAGGTCTTTCTCCAGCGCGCCAATGATTCTCTGCCGTGCTCTCTCGTCGAGATGGGCGCGGATCACCTGCATCACATGCGATGGCGCGACGAGCACCAGGCTCTCGAAAGCATTCCCCGACAAGCTCTCATTCAAATGATCGGCCAAGGCCGTAGCGAAGGCCTCTTTCGCCAGTTGATGCGGCTCATGGCGCGGCGTCACCGCATGATGGGCCGAGGCGCCACTGTGGAAGCTGGCGCCGGGGCGATCGCTGGCCAGCGCGGAGGCGCGTTTGTGGGCGAAGATCGAATCGAGCGCATTTTCACTGTGAAGCGCATTGTCGGGCGCCGGCCGAACGAAGCGCGCATGCTCACCATCGGCGATGACGATGAGGAGATGATGGATTTTGGACATCGTCTACTCCATTCTGCTATTCCCGTTGCAGAACGTGGAGAGCCTGCCGCGACGTCGGCGTGATTTCATTGACCTGGGTCAAGGGAGCGCGAGGATCTCCCCGGAATTTCTTCCCGCGTTCGAGGAAGAAGGGATGTGCCCCGCGCGAATCTCGGTTTTTTCGAGAAAAACCGCCCTCTTGCCATTATCCCATGAGAGACATCAGAACGGCAGCATCACGTCGAGCATCTGCTGGCCCCAGCGCGGCTCGTTGACCTCCGTGAGCTGGCCGCGTCCGGAATAGGTGATCCGCGCCTCGGCGATGCGGTCATGCGGCACCGTATTGTCGCTCGCGATGTCTTCCGGGCGGATCACGCCGGTGACTTTCACCTGGCGCAGTTCGGCGTTCACCAGCATCTCCTGCCGCGCCTCGACGACGAGATTGCCGTTCGGCAGCACCTGCGTCACCACCGCGCCGAGGCGGACGGTGACGGTCTCGTTGCGCTGGATCTGGCCGATGGTGAAGAGATTGGTGCCGCTCGTGACATTGACGAGATTGCTCGGGCTGGATCCCTTGAGAAACGATGGCATCAGCGCGCCGAGGCCGAAGAAGCCGGGCATACCCATGGTTTCGCTGTCGGTGCGCTGCTCCATGGTATTGTCGTTATAGGTCGCGGTGTCGTTCACGTTGACGACGATGGTGACGAGATCGCCGACCTTGGCGGCGCGTTCATCCTTGAAGAAGGCACGCGAGCCCGGGCGCCAGAGGCTGTTCTCCACGGGTGGCGGCGGCTGCGGGGCGGGGGTCGGCATGGTCAGCGGGCGCCAGCTGGGATCGAGCGTGGGGTCGGAGGTGGGCGAGACCGGCGGCGGCTTGCCCACTTCGGCGAGATTGGCGAGCACGCCGCAGCCGGGCAGCAGCAGCAGACTGCCGATGAAGAGAAAGCGTCTCACGGCAGACCTCCGGGCGGCAGCGACGTCATCCCGACATTCATCGCGTTACTCCCAAGGCCGTCGGCGCTCGGCGGGATTTCAGGAAACGAGCCCGGCATCACCCGCGCCGCTTGCGGCCCGGTCACCTCGGCGTCGACGACGGCGTGCGAGAGCGGATTGACCACCCGCACCACGGCGCCGAGCATGCCGTCCTGCAGCGCCTGGCCCTGCACGACCATCGAAAGCCCCGGCTGATCGAGCGTCACGCGGACGGGAAGGCCGCGCTGCACCAGTGGCGGGCGGGCGAGTTCGGCGCGCGGGATCGGCCGCCCGGCGACGACGACATGACGCAGCATCATTCCCTCCACTTCGGCGGCGTCGCGCACCACGTCGGGAGGGATCTGATCGCGGCGCATGTGCTCGATGCGGAGATCGCTCGCCTGGACGCGCGAGCCGGCGGTGATCTGGGCCGCCGCCACCGGCACGTTCACCATCGGCCAGGCATGGCCGGAAACGGTGAGGCGCTGGGGCTTCATACCCGGCGCGGCGAGGCCGAGGGTCGCGGTGAAATGGCTGCTCGCAGCATCGAAATCGATCTGCTCGACGGTCGGGTGCAATTCGCTGTCGGCGGCGACCGGAAGGGCGGAGAAACTGGAAAGGGCTATGGCGCAGTCCGGGCCCGCACCGGCTGTGGCGAGGGCGCCGCGGAGCGCATCGACGATCTCGGTGCGCGCGAGCGAGCGCGCCGGCCGCTCGAGCACCACCTCGTCATCGTTGGAGGAAGGCTCCCAGGCGACGCCGAACTGGTGGGCGATGGCGGCGAGCTGGTGCGCCGGCACGATGACGCGCCCCCCCGGCTGCGGCGCCGGCCCGAGCACGCGCTCGGCGTTCGGCCCGGCATCGTCGAACAGATCCGAAAGCCGCACCACCGGGCCGTAAAGCGTGACCAGGTTACGCAGGCTCGCGGCTTTTGCCACCGGGGCGGCGAGAAGGGCGGCGAGCGCAAGTGGCAGCAGCCGCGGGGCGAGACGGAAATCGGCGCGCATGGTCGGCCTCAACGCAAATTGGTGAGGGTGGAGAGCATCTGGTCGGAGGTGGTGATCACCCGGCTGTTCATCTCATAGGCGCGCTGGGCGGTGATCAGGTTGGTGATCTCGGTCACCACGTTGACGTTCGAGAGTTCGAGAAATCCTTGCTGGATGGTGGCGTAGCCGGGCAGGCCGGGCTGGCCTGGGATGGGCACGCCCGAGGCCGCGGTCTGTTCGAAGAGGTTGTTGCCCATCGCTTCCAGCCCTTCCTGGTTGGGGAAGATGACGAGCTGGAACTGGCCCACGGTCTGCGGCTGGGTCTGGTTCGGCAGCAGCACCTGCACCTGGCCGGCATTGCTGATATTGACGTTGACGGCGTTGCTCGGGATGGTGATGCCGGGGAGGACGATGTAGCCGTCGGCGGTGACGAGCTGGCCGGTCGGTGAGAGGCTGAAAGTGCCGTCGCGGGTATAGGCGATCTGTCCGGTCGGAAGCTGGATCTGAAAATAGCCCGCGCCCTGGAGCGCCATATCGAACGTGTTGTTGGTCTGCTGCAGGTTGCCCTGCTCGTTGTTGCGCCCGATCGCCGAGTTCTGCACGCCGAGCCCGACCTGGATGCCGGCGGGCAGAATGGTGCCGGTCTCCGAGGTATAAGAGCCGACGCGGCTCAGATCCTGGTAGATCAAATCCTGGAACTCGGCCCGCTGGCGCTTGTAGGCGGTCGTCGTCATGTTGGCGATGTTGTTGGAAATCACCTCGACGTTCAGTTCCTGGGCCTGCATGCCGGTGGCGGCGATATCGAGCGAACGCATCATGGCGGGGAATGCTCCGTTGGGTCAGAAGGGGCGCGGTCAGGCCGGGGTCATGATTTTGCTGATCGCGTCCATCTGCCGCGTGTCCTCTTCCTGGATGAACTGGGTCGCGAAATCGAAGTTGCGCGATTGCTCCATCATCGAGGTCAGCTCCACCACCGGCTTCACGTTGCTCTCCTCGACCATGCCCTGAATGATGACCGGGGCGGAGACGGGCGCGGTGGGCACGGTTGCGCGCAGGCGCTGTCCGCCTTCGGCCATGAGGCCGGTCGGGTCGCTCGGGGTGACGAGGCCGATCTGGCCGATCTGGCCATTGGCGCCGCTGATCGTGCCGTCGCGGGCGATGGTGAGCGGCGCGTCGGAGGAATTGACCTGCAATGGCTGGCCGTTGGAGATCG
>JAKAQU010000074.1 GCA_021819535.1 Pseudomonadota bacterium
GACACCGCCCGCCTCAAAGGCGCCAGCCCTTTCAACGTCGTCCTCGCCGCCCTCGCGTAGTTCCTGATCAAAACCCCTCGCGCCCGCAAAAACCATAGGGGGTGGGTAATTGCGCCTGGATGGCTTCGCTCATAGTGAGCCAGCCTCATCACGCTGCCGCCGTCACGCGTAATGCTGCGGTCAATAACGGCAGGCAGTGCCCTAACAGCTTGCCCAATGCAATTTTCGAGATTGATGCTGTTTAAACCTGCACCAATATATTCCGCGTGGTGATAAGTGAGAAATTTCGTGCGATTAGCCATCCCCCTCCCCCAGGTTTTATTTCGGGAAAGACACCATATGTGTCCACCATATGCAAGCTGAACTTCATCAACCGCCTGGAAAAACGAAGCAGCGTGCCGCCCCTCAATGTTCGGCGCGGGCCCGGCCGCTCGCCTGGCTCGACGCCGAGCAGGGCTATCTCGATGGCGAGCACGATTTCGCCGCCGCGCGGCGGAAAAGGCGGCGCAGACCGTGCTGACGGCGCCGATCGCCGGCACGGTGCAGCAGCCCGCGCATCGCCAGGAAGCCGCCGGCGCGCAACGCCTCGTCGAAGAGGGCGAACAGGGCCACGACAGCGTTGGCCTTCTTCAGCGCTTCGCGAAACGTCCAGATCGTATTGGCGTCCGGCACGCCGTCACTCAGCGACAGGCCAAGAAAGCGCATGAAAGAGAGCCGGTCCTTGATCAGATATTCCGCCCGCTCGTCCGACAGCGAGTGCATGGACTGAAGGATCAAGACCTTGAACATCAGCACCACGTCGAACGGCGGACGGCCGCTGCCAGCGCAGGCCGGAACATCTCGAAATCGACGACCGATTTCAGGCGCTCCAGATCGTCGCCCTTCGCCGAAAGCTCCGCCAGGCGCTCGTCAAAGTCGAAAAATCCCGGAACACCACTCGCCATGACCGCCCTCGCAAAGAATGGCCCCGCAAAGAATGGCCCACGGAATCACATCCGCCCCAAAAGCGCGAGGGTTTTTGGAGGCGTCCAGCTTGGCAAGGACAAAGAAGAATCTGGCGACGCGCAGTTTCGCGACCCGCGCCTCAGTCAGCAAGGAGCCGACGACATGGGTCCGGCCCAAAATCACCGCCAATGCGCCCGGCAGCCGGCCCCGGAAATAATAGGTCCGCCGCCGTCTCTCGACGTGAGAACAGAGCGCCATCACGGCCTCCCGCGTGTGTCACAAGCGTGTGTCACATCTGCGGGACGACACCAAAAATATTTAGCGATTTCAATACGCTGTGAGGTGTGGCGTCCCGTACGGGATTCGAACCCGTGTTACCAACGTGAAAGGCTGGTGTCCTGGGCCTCTAGACGAACGGGACCATGAGAGAGTGCCTAAAGAACGGCCCTTTACTGGTCAAGCCCTCGCGGTTCCTCTCCTTTATCGGGCCAGCCTGAGCGAGCAGGGAATGCGTCCGGCGCTGCGCGGGGCGCGGGTTGCCGCGTCGGTTGCGGCGTGGCACGCTTGAGGCTCGCCAGTTTTTGCGAGGAAACGTGACCCCGATCCGCCCCCGCCGCCCCAACCCCTATGGCGCGAGCCCGCTCGATCGCGCCAGCGCGCGGCGCGAGGATGCCGCTTTTCTCGCCTCCGCCCGCGCCGATCCGGGCAGCCTGTTCGTGCCGCTCGCGAAAGGAGAGGTGCTGCTTTCGGGCGCGGAGAAGACGGTGCGGGCAGTGTTCATCACCGGGCGCGCGGCGGACGGGCTGCGCGAGAGCGCGAGCTACGCCTTTCTCGGTCTCTGGCAGGGGCGCGCGGTGTTCGCCGTCGATTGCGAGGGCGACCCCCCTCTCTTCGGTCCCGAGGCGCAATTCGGTGACCTCCGCGCCGCCGCCGGGGCGCTGCCGGAAGCGGAGGCGGCTGTTCTCGCCCATGCCCGCGGTCTCATGCACTGGCGCGCCCGGCATCGCTTCTGCGGCGTCTGCGGCGGTGCGTGCGACGCGCGGAGCGGTGGCAATACTTTGGTCTGCACAAGGTGCGAGACGCCGCATTTCCCCCGCACCGATCCCGCGGTGATCATGCTGGTGGTGCGGGAAGATGCCGCCCTGCTCGGCCATTCGCCGCGCTTTCCGGTGCCTGACATGTATTCGACGCTCGCCGGCTTCGTCGAGCCGGGGGAAAGCCTCGAAGCGGCGGTCGCGCGCGAGGTGCTCGAAGAGGCCGGGGTGCGGGTCGGCGCGGTCGTCTATCACTCGAGCCAACCCTGGCCGTTTCCCGCCTCCCTCATGCTCGGCTTCTATGCCGAGGCGCAAAGCACCGAGATCGTGCTCGATCCCGACGAGCTTGCCGATGCGCGCTGGTTTTCCCGTGCCGAGATCCGCAACCACAAAGAACTCGGCTTTCGCCTGCCGCGCGGTGACAGCATCGCCCGGCGGCTGATCGAGGATTGGCTGGACGCCGGCTGAGGGAAGGGGAACCTGCGCATGCTGGCGCTCGGGTTTTTCACGCTGCTCCTGGTGCCGCTTGTCGCCGGCGCGGGGTTGGCCGCGCGTCCCCGGCTCGGTGTCGTGCTCGCGGCCTGGCTCTGGCCCGCCCCGCTCGCCATCGCCGCCGTCGCGCTTGCGGCGTTGCTGGCGGGAGAGAGGGCGGGCACGTTGACGCTGCCACTCGGCCTGCCCGGATTTCCGCTCATCCTCGCATGGGACGGGATGAGCGGCGTCTTTCTCTTCGCCTTCGCCGTGCCGCTCGCCGCCGTGCTGCGGATTGCCGCCCCGGCACGGCCGGCGGCGGTGGGGTTTCTCATCGTCGGATTGCTCGTCGTCATGCTCGCCGCCGATGCTTATGCCCTCCTCGCCGGCTTGGCCCTTGTGCTCGGGACACTCGCCCGGCTCTCGCCAGCCCGCCGCCGCACGCTCGCCGGCGCATGGGCGGCGTTTTTGCTCGCGCTCGCCTGGCTTGCGCCAACGCTCCCCGATGGCACGCCCAACCCCGCTCTTGCCGCCATGCGCGGCGATGTCCTCTCGCCCGTCGCGAGCGGCGCCATCGCGCTCGCCCTTCTGCTCGGCGCGCTCCTGCTCGCCGGCCCGGTGCTGCGCCCGCGCCGGCTCGCGGCGGAGAGCAGCGCGCAGGCCGCCCTATTGGCGGCGTCGCTGGTTCCGGCCTGCGCCTATCTCGCGGCCCGTCTCCTCGGCGATGTTTTGGTGCAGGCATCGGCGGGCGCGGTCGCCGGTGCGGCGCTGCCGTTCGGGATCGCGCTCGCCCTTGCCGGCGCATGGGCGGCGGTGCGCGCCGAGGATCTTCTCCTCGCCACCAGCGCGTTGCCGCTCTTCCTGCTCGGCGAGAGCATTTTCGCGCTCGGCATCGATGCCTGGGCGCGGCGCGCCGATCTCGCCGCGCCGGCGCGCGACGCCTTCGCATCCTTCCTGTTGCTCGCGCTGCTCGCGGCCCTCGCGAGCCCGGTTCTGCTGCTGGTCGCGGGCACCATCGTGCGCGAGGCGGGGAGCCGACATCTCGCCCGCCTGGGCGGGCTTCTGAGCCGCATGCCGCGCGCGAGCCTGATTTTTGGCGCGGCCCTCGCGCTGCTTCTTCCACTCGGCCCCGGCTTCTTCGGCGCGCCGCTCATGCTGACGGCGCTGGTTCGCCTGCCCGGGCTCGGCCTCGGGACGGCCCTCCTCGCCGCCCTGGTGGCGTTGCTTGCGATCCTGTTCGCGCTCGGCGCATTTGCCGCATGCCGCCTGTTCGGGCTCGCGTTCTTCGGCCCGCCACGCACCCCGCGCGCCTCGGCGGTCGACGATATCGCGCGGCATGAGGCGGTGGCGCTCGCCGGCCCCGGCGGTGTGCTCGCTCTGCTCGGGCTGGCCCCCGGCGCCGGCGCCATGCTGATCGCACCGGCAATGCCCGGATTGCTCGGCGGCGACGCCGAGACCACGCATCTTCTCATGGCCGCCCCCGGCTGTGCCGGCCTCGTGGTTCTGCTCGGCATCGGTTTGGTTCTAGTCGTGCGCGCGCGCAGCATGCGGCATTGCGAGCGGGGCTGGGAAGAAGGCTTTGGGCCGCCTCCCGAATGGCTGCCGTTCGGCGACCCGGCAACCAGGATCGGCCCCGACGCCTTCGGCGCGGAAATGCACGCGGTCCTCGATGCGGGAGGGTCGGCACTGGCGCGCTGGCTTTGGCGCCCGCGCGCGGCATGGCAGGCGGCCCGTCTCGCCTTGCGAACGCCGCCGCCATGCGATTGATCGCCTCCCTCCTCCATCTTGCCCTGTTGCTTGGCGCGGCACCCGGATTCTCAGGGCTCGTTGCCGCCGCCGCCGCATGGCGCGCGGGCCTTCCCCTTCCCTCGCCGCTCTCCGCCTATCGCGCCTGGCGCGCTTTATGGCGGCAAGAGCAGGTCTTTCTTGATGCGACGGCGCACGCCGATGCCGCCATCGCATGCGGCCTCGCCGCCGCCGTGCTCGCCGCAGCACTCACGCCGAGCTTCACCACGGCTCTCGCCACCCAGTCTTTCGCCCTCCTCCCCCTGGTGGCCGGGCTTTTGGTCATGGCCGAACTTATGCCGCTGCTGGCTCGTCTTGCCAGCGGCGACATGGCGCAGGGCATCGCCGCGGGGCGGATCATCGGTTTTTTTTGCCTCGCGAGCCCAGCCTTATTCCTGATCCTCTGGGTTCTCGCCCAGCTTGACGGTGGAATGGCCGTGGGGGGGATGGCATTGGGCGGGATCGCCGTGCCGCACGGCGCCGGGGGGGCGCGCGTGCCGCGCCTTCTCGTTCTCCTCACGCTCGCCGCCCTGGTTCGCGCGGCACCGGCGGCCGCACCGCTGCCGGAGACCAGCGGCCGGGTGCGGGTGATGGCGCTTTGGGCGGCGGCACTCGGCCGGCTTGCGGCGCTCAGCCTGATCGCCGCGCTCTGTTTTCCGCTCGGTCTCGCCGGCATGGGCCATGGTCTCGCCGGCTGGGGGCTCGGCCTTTTCGCGTGGGCTGTCAAAATGCTGATCGGCGCCGTGCTGCTCGCCGCCCTCCGTCCTGCCCGGCCGCCGGCATCGCGGCTGATCACACCGGCACTGCTGATCGCAACACTCGCCGCGATGTTCGCCGCCTTGCTCGCCGGGATGGGGCCGATATGAGCCGCGCCGTGCTCGATGCCGCGCCGTGCGATGCCCGGCTTGCCCCCTGGCCGTGGCGGCGGCTCGATGCCGCATCCTGGCGGGCGCTGGCCGAGGACGCGGCGGCAGGCGATTTTACCCTGCTCGCGCTTTGGGCCGGGGCGGAGGAGGTGCGGGCGCTGCTGCGCGATAACGATGGCGCGATCCTGCCGATCTCGGCGCCGCTGATCGCCGGGCGTTACCCGACACTCACCCAGGCCTGGCCCGAAGCCCACGGGTTCGAGGCAGCGATCGCCGATCTCTGGGGGCATCAGGCGGAGGGATCGGCGGCGGGGCGGCGGCTCGATCATGGTTTGTGGCCGCGCGCGACACCGCTTGCGCCCGCGGCCCCGGCCACGCCCTCGCGCCCCGACTGGCCGGAATTCTTTCCCGCGGCCGCGGGCGAGCAATGGCCGCACGGGCCAGCCCACGCGCCCTTTCTGCCGCCCGAGCATTGGCGGCTTCACCTTCGGGGGACAAAAATCGCCGCCGCCGCGCGCCGCGTCGGCTACGCGCACAAGGGGCAAATCAGCCTGATGCGCGGCAAGACGGTGCGGGTTGCCGCGCGATTTGCGGCACGGCTGGCCGGGGAGGCAACGGTTGCGCACAGCCTCGCTTTCGCCGCCGCCGCCGAGGCCGCGCTCGGGGTCGCGATCCCCCCGCGCGCCGCCGCCATCCGCGCCGTCATGGCGGAGTTGGAACGCATCGCAACCCATCTCGCCGATCTTGCCGACATTCTCGGCGCCATCGGCGAGACGCGACCGGCAGCGCGCACTCTGGCCGCGCTCGGGGAACTGCGCGAGGCGCTCGGGGCCGCGTTCGGACACCGGTTGATGATGGATTCGGTGGTGCCGGGCGGCATCGCCATCGATCTCGATCAGGGCGGACGCGAGAGGTTGCTTTCAGGGCTGGCGCCGATCGAGGTCTGGCGCCAGCGTCTCGCTTTGCCGGATGCGGCCTTGGCCGGGCGTGGTATCGCGCGGGGGCTGGGGGCGGGTATCGCGGGGCGCGCCGGCGGGCTCACCGGCGATGCCCGGCGGAGCCCCGGCTATCGCCCTTACGAGACGCTCGATTTCGTCTCACCGACGGCCACGGCCGGCGATGCCCGCGCCCGCGCGCGGCTGCGGGTCGAGGAAATCGGCCTCAGCGTGACCCTGGTTCGCCATCTGCTCGCCCGGCTCCCGCCCGGCACGCTGAGTGCGGCACTACCGGGTGGGAGCGGCGAGGGGCTCGGGGTTGCCGAGGGGCCGGCGGGCGAGATCTGGCACTACCTCGCGATCGGCGGCGGGCTGATCGCCGAGGCGTTCCCCATTGATCCCGGCTGGCGCAACGAGGTGGCACTGCTCGCAGCCCTCACCGGGGCCGAACGCGGTGATTGGCGCCTGATCCGTGCCTCCTTCGGCGGCGGCGTCTCCGCGATCGATCTATAGACGCCGCCCATGCCAGGCGCGGAGGGCAAACCACCCCTCATCACGGTGACGGGGGCGCGGTTTGGGGTGGAGCCTCCGGATACGCCGCGGCAAGCGGCAAGCCGGCCCTTTTCCAACCATCGACGCCTTCAGGGAACCAGAGCACCCGGCGATAGCCGAGTGCCACCGCGCGCTTGGCGGCGTTCCAGCTCATCCAGCAATTTTCCTGGCAATAGAACACCAGCCTGCGGTCGTAATCGCCGGCGGTGAGCGCCCGCAGCTTTTCATGAAACCAGGCCAACAAGACTTTGTTCAGTCCGCCGCGGCCAAAATCAGGGAGCCAGACGCTGCCCGGGATATCGAGATGCGGCGCGGGAAGCCAAGGCGTGCCCGGTTTCATCGCCGGCGGGCGGCGCGGCGCGGGCAGCACATCGATCAGGATCGGGTGGCCATTTTCGCGAAGCTTCGCCAGCTCGCCGGCATGGACAACGACCCCGCCGGGGATCCGATCCGGCACCGGGGCGTGATAATCATCCATCCGGTAATCATCGGGAACCGGGACACCGGCGCGCGCAAAGCCCGGCAGCGCGAGCAGCAAAATCGCGGCGAAAACCCGCCGTTTCACGGCTTGGCTTGCGGCGCCACCGGATGGCCTTGCTCATCGAGGAGCGGGACGCCGTAATCGAGCAGTATCGCCGTGATCTCGTCCTGATGCTTGTTGATGAGATCATTGAGCGTGCGGCGGAAAGCGACATCGCTCGGCCGCACGCCCATCGCGATGCGGTAATCGAGCCGCACCCCGCCCGGCTCTTCCGGCAGAAACGCCATCGCGAGCGGCAGATGATCATGCTTGATGTAATAGCCGGCGAACGGCCCCCACACCAGACCGACATCGATCCTGCCCGCGACCAGATCGAGCAAAAGCGTGCGCGCCGGCGCCTCGACCCTGGTATCGACGGTAAGATTATAGGGTGTCACATGGGCGAGGAGATGATGGCGCGCAACGACATCGGTCGGCGGCGTTGCGGCGATGAGGCCGATCTTCTTGTCCGCGAACACCGGGGCGCCGAGATCGGTCGCGTCGATATGATCAGCACTCCGCGTCACGATCACATACCCGGTATGGTAATAAGGGTTGGTGGTATCGACCATGTCGCCGCCGGCAACCGTGCCCATGACGACATCGCAGCGATGGGCGAAGAGCGTGTTGCGGTAAAACCCGACGATTTGCGGAAACCACACGGCGGTGACCGGCTCATGCAGGTAGCCGCCGAACAGGTCGGCGATCTTGTTCTCGAACCCCTCCCGCTTCTCGTTGGAGAAAGGCAGATTGGCGGGGTCGCCGCAGACGCGGAATTCGCTGCTGGAGGCAAGACTGGGTGCGGCAGGCTGTGCGGCCGCCTGGGCCCAGGGAGCCACGACGGCGGCCGCGCAAAGGGCGGCGCGCGTCGCCTTAATTATCGTCATCGCCGATTTGCTTCGGACGTCCGCGGCCGAGCGCGCCATCCGAACGGGCCTTGAGATAGCCGTAGATGTCATCGAGATTCTCGACGACGTCGGGGTTGAGGCCGAACGCCGGCATGACGTTCTGATTGGCGGTGTTGACGTCCTGGCGGCCATTGATGACGGTGTTTTCGAACTGCTCCTTGGTCATGTGCTTGAGCGAATCGACCAGGGCAGGGGCGTAGGAGCTGCCGGCGCCATCGGGCCCGTGGCAGCGCAGGCAGTTATCGCCATACCGGCGATAGCCGTTGAAGACATGGTGATCGACGCGGCCATTCTGCACGATATAGGGTTTGGCATCCGACTCCGCCGGCGCGCTGTCGGCGCGGGCATTTTCGGAGAGCGCGAGGGCAGAAACGCCAAGCAAAAACGTTGCGGCGAAGGCTGTCGATATGAGGAGGCCGGCCTTTTTGTCACTCATGGCGAAATCGGCGAGGCGGTAACGAGGCATGCGAGAAAATTCCTTGGCGTGGTCCCCTTCCGGCACCGCGCGCTGTTGCTGAGGGCAGCGCCGCGGAACACGGGGATCTGGGAAAAGAACCCCGGCTGGCGAACCAGCCGGGGCAAGCGAGCGAACAAGGAGAGTTGTTATTCGACGGCGAACACGGTCAGAACGCCACCGAGTTGGGTGTAGTTGGAGAGGCTCTTGTAAGCGCCCACCGCACCCAGGCCGTCGGTATCGCCGGTGAGGCCGGCGGCCATGCCGATGCCCGCCCAGCCGCCGACGCCGGAGAGCACGGCGATGTATTCCTTGCCGTTATGCTCATAGGCGTTGACGTTGCCGATGATGCCGGAGGGCGTCTTGAACTTGTAGAGGAGCTTGCCGGTCTTGACATCGACCGCCTTCAGATAGCCATCGAGCGTGCCATAGAAAGCAACCCCCGTGGCCGTGGTGAGCGCGCCGGACCAGACCGAGAACGGCTCGTGGTCGGACCAGGCGATCTTCCCTTCGTTCACGTCATAGGCGATGAAATTGCCGAGATGGTTCTCGCCCTTCGGCGGGAACATCGACAGCGTCGCGCCGACATAGGGCTGCCCTGCGGTATAGGTAACCTTGTACGGCTCGTAATCCATGCAGACATGGTTGGTCGGCACGTAGAACATGCCGGTCTGCGGATCGAAGGAGGCGGGCTGCTCGTCTTTCGAGCCGAGCGCCGCCGGGCAGACGCCCTTGGTGTTGTGGTCGGCACCGTTGTGGTCGGTCGAGTACTGCGCGACGACTTCCGGCCGCCCGGTGGTGAGATCGACCTTGGTCGCCCAGTTGACCGCCGGATCGTATTTATTGGCTTCGAGGAGCGCGCCGTTGGTGCGGTCGAGCACATAGGCGAAGCCGTTGCGGTCGAAATGCACCAGCGCCTTGGTTTCCTTGCCATGCACCTTGACGTCGGCGAGGATCATTTCGTTGATGCCGTCGTAATCCCATTCGTCATGCGGGGTCATCTGATAGACCCATTTCGCCATGCCGGTATCGGCGTCGCGGGCGAACACGGTCATCGACCATTTATTGTCGCCGGGGCGCTGGCTCGGGTTCCAGGTGCTCGGGTTGCCGGAGCCGTAATAGATCAGGTTCAGCTTCGGATCATAGGAAATCCAGCCCCAGGTGGCGCCGCCGCCGATCTTCCACTGATCGCCTTCCCAGGTCTTGAGCGAGGAATCCTTGCCGACCGGCTTACCCATCGCCATCGTCTTGTCAGGATCGAACAGGAGCTGATCGTCCGGCCCCTCGGAATAGGCACGCCAGGCAACCGAGCCATCCTTGATGTTGTAGGCGGTCATGTGGCCCTGGACGCCGAATTCGCCGCCCGAGACGCCGACCAGAACCGTGTTCTTGACCACGAGCGGCGCCGAGGTGCCGGTCGCGCCCTTGGCGGGATCATCGTCCTTCACCGACCAGGCGACCTTGCCGGTCTTGGCGTCGAGCGCGACCAGTGTCGTGTCGGCCTGATGCAGGAAGATCATGCCCTCGCCATAGGCGACGCCGCGGTTGACGGTATCGCAGCACATCACCGGGATGACGTTCGGATCCTGCTTCGGCTCATAGGCCCAGACGATCCGGCCATTGTCATTGAGATCGAGCGCGAAGACCTTGTTCGGGAACGGGGTGTGGACATACATCATGTCGCCGACCACCAGCGGCCCGCCTTCATGGCCACGCAAGACGCCGGTCGAGAAGGTCCACACCGGATGCAGCTTGTGGGCGTTCTCGGCGGTGATCTGGGTCAGCTTGGTGTGGCGCTGGTTGGCGTAATCCCCGGCCGGCATCACCCATTGCTTGGGATCCTGCGACATCTTCTCGAGCTGGTCGTTGGCGTAGGCCGCCCCCGCCCCAAGAATCCCGGTCGCACTGCCCAGCAGTACGGCCCAGGCAAATAAGCGCTTACTCGGCTTCATATAGAACCCTCCCTCATAAGGCGTTACCGGTTTTGACACTTCCCGTGGGCATTCTCCGCCATCCCTTGGGATGGAAATGCCCACGAAATGCAGTCACGCGACCGCCAGACGGCCCACCGTCTCCGCGGCCTGGGCGCAAGCTATCGCCAACGCCGCTCCGTTGACAAGCATTAAACCGACACGCCAACT
>JAKAQU010000075.1 GCA_021819535.1 Pseudomonadota bacterium
GACACCCCGCGCCGATGGCTGACATCGCGATGAAAATGATCAGCGCGTAGGGAGGAAAAAAGACGATGCGGAAATCACGCCACGTGTCGTAATGCGGCACGTCATGGGTGAAAAACTGATGATGGGCGAGGGTATGGCGGCGGTAAATCCCCATGAAAAGACGCCGCGGCTTATGCATCACCTCCATGTGCAAGAACCACTCGAAAATATTGCAGCCGAGAAACGCCGCCGGCACCACCAGCCATTCGCGCCAGCTTGGGTGATGAATATGCCGCATGGCAAGCCATATTACGGCGCCGCCGATCAGGTAGATCAGCACCACATGCAGAGCCCCGCTATAGAGCGGGGCGATTTTCGCCCGATACGCCTCGCGGAAAGCCGCCTGTCGCGCCACCATCATCGCCGTTTTCCTCGCCTTCTTATTCTAATATATCAGACTCGAAGGCACGGCGCAAGCGCCTGCCGCACGCCACTCGCCGATCAGATAGCGCCGAGAAGCCCGTAAAGGATCGGTTGCACCTGCTTCGCCGTCACCGGGCTTACCGGCGGCAATGTGAAGGTAACGCTCTGTTCGAGGGGGGTCGGCACGTTTTCGAGGAAATGCACGACGAGAACGGCATTCTTGAGATCGGAGAAATTCATCGTCTGCGGCATGGCGAAATAGAGATAGCCGCTCCGCACCGAACCTATGACGAGGCGGATATTGCCTTGCAATCCCTGATTGACGAGATCACGCCCGAATGCGTCGTCACCCGGTTTGGGCTGCGAAAAGGGCGAGGGCAAGGCGTAGACGATATCGCCCAAGCCGAGGGTGACGATGGTGAAAAGCAATTCGCCGATGCCGAGAAAGGTTGCGGCGACGGCGGCATAAGGCTGATGCGCCTGCCAGGCGATGTCATAGGCCTCCCCTGGCGATATGGCGCGATACTGCACGCCGTTGACGCTGACATAGGCGGAATCGACCAGCACATCGGTCGGCACTTTGTCGCTGGATTCGAGGTCGAGGCGAACGATGAGAACATGTTTACGCCAGAGCCCGTTATGTCCGAACACGCCATGGACTTCCTCGGGCGAATTGAAGACATAGGCGGCGACATTGATCGCGGTGCCCGGCACGCTGGTGCCGTTCGCCACTTTGGCCGGCGAGACCATCGGGATCGGCTGCGGGGTGTAGGTATCGGTTACGCCGCAGGCCGAGAGCAGCATAAGCCCGGCCATGCAAGCGGCGAGCGCGCGGTGTTCACCCCTCATGGCGCGATCCCACGCGCAAGGCGCCGTGCCATCAGCCAGCCGATGAGAGCGGATGCCGGCCCGCCTGGGACAACGAGCAAAAGCCCGAGCGGTTGGCCGTTGACCACGAGATCCATCCCGATCCCGAGCATCATGCCGCCGATCAGCCCGCCGGAAACGCCGGCGGCGATGCCAAGCCAGAGAATATCTCCGCGTGTGACCATGTCTTCTCCTCGATGCGACGCCAGCTTCCGTTGGGCGCCGACATTTGCACGGCGTGTCGAGGCCGGCAAAGCACCTTCCCGCGGGCGGGACAAGATGCGGCGGCGGGATTTCTTGACACATTCCCAACCGCTCTTTACAAAAATCGCGATGGTCCCTGGGAAGGGATGAAAAGGGAATGTGGTGCAAAGCCACGGCTGCCCCCGCAACTGTATGCGGTGAGCGGGTCGCCAACAAGCCACTGGGGAGACCTGGGAAGGCGGCGGCCAGCGAAGACCCGCGAGCCAGGAGACCTGCCATCATTGGCGTCAATGTTGCAGCACCGGACGGGGTGTTCCGGTGGGCTTCGCTCGCCTCGGCGGGCTCGGTCGGGCGACAGTGACAAAAGACGTCATCCGGATCACCGCATGTTCAAACAAATCGCGCCCACTGCTCAAGATCGCCCCCCCGCCATCCGCGCCCGGCTGATCGGTATCTATGCTTTTCTGATCGCCGCCAACGTCAGTGTCTGGCTCTGGGCGCTGTTCGCCTTGCGCGGGCACGCCGTCATGCTGGGCAGCGCGCTGCTCGCTTATGGCTTTGGCCTGCGCCACGCCGTCGATGCCGATCACATCGCCGCGATCGACAATGTCACGCGCAAGCTGTTGCAGGAAAAGAAGCGCCCGGTCGGCGTCGGTTTTTGGTTTTCGATCGGGCATTCCGCTGTCGTCGGGCTCGCCTCGCTCGCCATCGCATTGACTTCGCGCGTGCTCGCCGAACATTTCAAAACCTGGGAGGATATCGGCGGTATTTTCGGAACGATCGTCTCGACGCTGTTCCTCTTCGCCATTGCGGCGATGAATGTCGTGATCCTGGTCGGGGTGTGGAAGGTGTTCCAGCGTGTGCGCCGGGGTGGTGCTTTCGTCGATCAGGATTTCGACCTGCTGCTCAATAACCGCGGCCTGCTGGCGCGCTTATTCCGTCCCCTGTTCCGCCTGGTGACGAAGAGCTGGCACATGCTGCCGATAGGTTTTCTGTTCGGCCTCGGCTTCGATACCGCAACCGAGGTCGCCCTTCTTGGTCTCTCCGCGACACAGGCGCAGGAAGGATTGTCGGTATGGACGGTCATGATCTTCCCCGCCCTGTTCACCGCCGGCATGTCGCTCGTGGACACCACCGATGGCGTCCTGATGCTCGGAGCTTACAACTGGGCCTTCGTCAAGCCGATGCGGAAGCTCTATTACAATCTGGTGATCACCGCCGTTTCCGTCGTGGTTGCGGTGCTGATCGGCGGCATCGAGGGGCTTGGCCTGCTCGGCGACGAGTTCGGCCTGAAAGGCTGGCTGTGGGATGGGATCGGATCGCTCAATGACAATTTCACCGGGCTTGGTTTCACCATCATCGGCGTTTTCATTTTCGCCTGGATCTCATCGCTGCTGATCTACCGCTATTCGGGGCTCGATCGGATCGAACCTGGCTCCTCCGGGCGATGATACGGATGGTCTCTACCCCGCGCAGCAGGAGAGCTTGGCAACATCCTTCACGAAACCGAGTGAAGCGAGCTTCAACCCCTCGACCGTGGTGAGATAGGGGAACAGCGTTTCAGCTAGATCGTTGACGGTGAGACCGTGCCTGATCGCGAGCAACGCCGTCTGGATCGAATCTCCGCCTTCCGGCGCCAGGATCTGCGCCCCCAGCACGCGCAAGGACGCTTCTTCCGCGACCAGCTTGATCAGCCCGCGCGTATCGCGCGCGGCGCGTGCGCGGAGCACCTGATCGAGCTTCAGGACGACCGTGCGCACGGCAAGGTTCCGGGCCCGGGCTTCGGCTTCGGTCAGGCCGACGCGCGCCGCCTGCGGGTCGGTGAACACCACCTCTGGCATGGCGTGCGCATCGTAACGCTTCGTGTTGCCGCCAAGCGCGTTCTCGGCCGCGAGCTTCGCGCCATAGGCGGCCATGTAGACGAACTGGTCGCGGCCGGTGACGTCGCCGGCGGCAAAGATTCCGGGACGCGAGGGCTGGAGGAATTCATCGACGGCGATCACGACGCGCTCGGACGGGAACCGCTCATTGCCTGCAACGAGGCCGTTCTCGGTGAACCGAGCGGCACCCGCGACGTAGCGGATCGTGTCGTATTCCGGCAGTAGGGCGGCATATTTCGCCTCCCGCATGTCGGCGACCAACGCCTCCTTCTGCGTCATCAGCGCGGCCCAATCCGTGAGATGCGCGCTCGCTACGATGCCGGCGAAACGTGCAGCCGTCCTGCCGTGATGCAGCGTCTCGGCGGGGTCATAGGTTATGGTCGCGGTGACATCGGCATCGCCGTTCGGCTGGCTGACCGCCACCGCCGAGACGCCCCCCACCTGCGCCAGCGTCGATTTGACGATCGGCCCGCACAAGACGCAGCCGGCGTGATGCACGTCGAGTACGACACTGGTATCGGCGGCGCGCGCGGCGAACGGGGCGGCGAGGAGACCGGCCGTGAAGGCGGCGGCAAGGACGGAGCGAGGCATCGTGATACTCCCTCTCAGAAGGCGATGGGTCAGAAAGCGATGGCACGGATGAGGTGGGGAAAGGCGACGGCGATGACGACCAGAACGCCGGCGGTCCAGAGCCCGATCCGGGCGATGCGGCCGGCGCCCCTCGTCCCGCAATAGCCGTCGGCGCAGGCGATCGCGGCGCGGCGCCGGAGCCGCCACGCCCCGAGCCCGATGCCCGAGAGCGGCGGCGACGAAGATCGGCTGGTAGGGTTCGAGCGCGGTCAAGGCGCCGATCCAAGCGCCACTGACCCCAAGCGTGAACAGCAGAAACGGAACCACGCAGCAGGAGACGGCGCCGATTGCGGCAGCGATGCCTCCGAGCGACAGCAGCCCCGCCCCCCTCTCTCCGTCCTGATCCCGCGACTTGTCACTTGGCGATTTGTCACTTGCCCACCCCGCTCGATGCGTCTAGTCCGAGACTATGGGAGCTGTAGTAACTCCAGGTTCAAGGGGAAAAACCGCCCCCTCGGCGATGTCTGGCGGGTCGCTGATCCCGATCGGCGCGCTCGCCGCATTGATCGCGCGGTGCGATGCGCGTGGTGACGCCGCCGACCAGCCCGGCTGCCCGCTGATCGAAACCCTGCTCGGCACGGCGTAGGGCGGACCTTATCGTCCGAATAGAGGACATTGGCCGGCCTGCAGACGGCGGATGCGTTCCTCGGCATCGGGGTGGAAGTGAAAGAAGCCGGCGTAGATCGGGTCTGAGGAAAACGGCGTCGCGTTGGCCCTGTTCAATTTTGCCAACGCCGCCATGAGCGCCGGTCTTCGCGTCTGGGCGGCGGCAAAAGCGTCGGCCTCGAATTCGAACCGGCGGCGCCAGGCGGCCCGCGCGGGCAGAAGGAAGAAGCGTGCGAGCGGCAGCAGCGCCACGGCAAGAGCGAGCCAGCCGGGTGGGCTCGCGTCCGGCACACCAAGACCGTGGCTGATCGCCGGCACACCGGTTGCCAGCGCCAGCAACGCGAAGCCGGCGAAAACAAACACGGCCAAGCCGGCGAGATCGCGGGCCGGATGCCGGCAGCGCCAGTGGCCCGCCTCGTGCGCGACGATCGCATCGATTTCTTCCGGCGTCAGCAATGCGAGTAATGCGCTCGACATCTCGATGCGCGGCAACCGGGCCGTGCCGGCAAGCCGGGCATTGGCATTCCGAGACCCGGCTGGGCTCGCGATGACGCGAAGCGCCGCTGTCACCATTCCGCAACGCGTCAACAGCGCCGCCAGTCGGGGCTTGAGGACGGGATCGGTGAGCGGAAGGGAGGGCTGTGCCGTGCCGTGGCCGCGCCAGAGACGCAGCGGGAAACGCTCACTGAACTTTAGCCCCAGCACCGTCAGCAGCGCCGTCCAAAGCCACCAGAGCGGAATATCGGCATCGATCAGCCAGGATACCGCTTGTCCCGCCGCCGCCGCACCACCGGCCGCCAAAAGCAGCGACAGCACCGCCGCCGGGCTCTTGCGTTCGGGAACACGGTGCGCCTGCCGCCAGCGCCTCTCCCCGAGCCAACTTTGGCCAGCGTGAACGGCGCGGTTCGAGAGCAGGAAGACGAGCACGACGGAGGCGATCAAGCCGCCGCTGGAAAAGCGGCTGAAACGCCACGCCCGTTCGAGCCAGGCAATCCCTCCGCCCAGCGTCAGCGCCAAGATCGCCCCGCCCTCGACGACGCCGGCAACGACCATGAAACCAGCGCGCAGCATGGCGTCGCTTGCGATCGGATTTTCTCCATGACTCGGATTTTCTCCATGACGCAGCAAATGACTGATCTGCCGCCCCGCCAGCCAAAGACGGAGCAGCAACGATCCCGCAAGGAGGCCGATCAGCAGGAATGTCGCCGCCGCCATGCCGCGCCCCGTTCAGGTCGGCTCCGCCGCAGCCTGGGGCCTCATCGTGCCAAGCTCGGCGAGAACGCGGCGCGGAAAAAATGGGCCGCCGCGCGCGAAGGCGGTGTGCATTTGAACCAGCGCCGCGCCGCGCGCCAGGCGGGCGGCGATGTCGGCGGCGTCACGCACCCCGCCGACCGAAATCAACGCGGCCGGCGCCAGAGACTGGGCCGCTGCTTCGATGATCGTCTCGTTCGCGCCTATTCCAACCACGCCGTCGATCCCCAGTTTCGCCAGCCGTTCGAGCGCCCGCAGAGGCAGGCCCGGGGCGAGGCGCAGCTTTATCGCCAGCGGCACACGCCGGCCGCTCTCCGCCGCGAGATCATCGCGTGCTCGGCAGAGCGCGGTGATGAAGGCCGCATACTCGCCGATATCGGCATCGCGCCGGGACGCTGCCGGCGGGGCCGTGAGGTTCGCCACCAGATAATCCGCATGGCGCCATAAAGCGCGCATCAAGGTTCGGTATTCGGCCAAAGCCTCGGCGTCGCGGAGCCCAGCACGGCTCGCGATATTGATCCCGACCGGAAGTGTCGGCCGGGGCAAGCGCGCGAGATGGCGAAGCGCTCGTGCCATCGCCGAAGCCCGACCGGAGCCCAGGCGAACGGTGCCGACCTCGGCAAATCCGAAGCCACAAAAAGAAAGCTTCGCCACCATGCTGCCGTTGCGATCGAAGCCGGCGGCAAGGCCGAGAGGATTGGCGAAAGAGATCCCCATGGCGGTCGCGGGATGGCTCGGCGGTGGCGCCGGCGGCGACAAGGCGGCGGCGAGGCGGAGGGTGAGGCGCGCGATGCCGGTTCGCAACGCTGCATCGAGGGCGGCCATCTTAGATGTCGTGCCGGTGGGTATGGGCGAATTCCGCCATGAAATCGGCGAGTGCGGCGGCGGTCGCGAGCGGCATCGCGTTATAGAGACAGGCCCGCAGGCCGCCGCGGGCGGGATGGCCACGCAAATACCATAGGCCGCGCCGCGCGGCCTGCGCGAGGAACTCGGGCTCAAGGGCCGGGTTCGCGAGATGAAAGCAAACGCTGATCTGCGAGCGATCCGGCGCCGCGACCGGGCAACGGTAGAGATCGCTTGCGGTGATCGCGGCGTAAAGCAGGTCGCTGCGCTCGCGACACCGCTCGGCCGCAGCCTCAAGGCCGCCTTGGCGGCGCAGCCATTTCAGCATCCGCCCGGCAACGAACAGCGCAAACATCGGCGGCGTGTTGACCCGGCTCGCCGCTGCCGCCTGGCGCGCGTAATCGAGTGGCGCCGGAATTCCCTCGCGCCCCTTTCCGAGCAGATCCTCGCGCAGAATGACGAGCGTCAACCCGGCAGCGCCAAGGTTTTTCTGCGCACTGGCGTAGATCAGGCCGAAACGCTCGACGGTGAGCGGCGCCGTGAGGAGATCGGCCGTCAGATCGGCGACGAGCGGCGCGCGGGCAAGCGTCGGGAATTGGTGAAATTGCACGCCATCGGCGGTTTCATTGCCGGTGATGTGGCAATAGGCGGCATCGGCGGGAATATCCCAGGTCGCGACCGGCGGCACATGGTTGCGCCCGCGCGCGGCGATGGTGACACGAGAGAGGCAGGCGGCCTCTTCGATCGCGCGTTGCGACCAGAGGCCGGTATCGACATAGGCCGCGCCATCGCCGGCGGCGAGCAGATTGAGCGGCACCAGCCGGAACTGGGCAAAGGCGCCGCCGGCGAGAAACAAGACGCGATAGCCTCCGGGAAGGGCGAGCAAAGCGCGGAGATCGGCTTCCGCTTCCTCCTGGATCGCGGTGAAATCGTGCTCGGTAAAGGCGAGTTCGAGGATGGACTGCCCGCAGCCATTCCACTCGCCAATCGCATCCCTCACCTCCGCCAGCACCTCGGGCGGCAGAGCCGACGCCCCGCCGGCGAAGCTCAGGCGCTGTCGCGGTTCAGAACAATGTTGCTCCATGCGCCCCGACGATCATGAAAAAGAGTGTGGGAATAGAGAGAATGGTGTTGGTTCGGGAAGAGAGAAAAGTGATCCTCGTGCAGCGCAGCCGCTCTTCCAGCGGCGCGGGCATGAAGCCGAGCACCTTTTTCTGATGCGGCCAGAGCACGAACCAGAGATTGGCGGCCATGATAAGGCCGAGCCAGATCCCGATCCCGATTGGTGCCGCGACACCCTGCAGGCGGAGCGCAGCACCCAGCATTCCCCGGTTCCATAGCATAAAGAGGCCGCTCGACAGCACGACCAGCGACGCGTAGCGGAAAAACCCGTGCTCGCGTCGTGCGGCCGCCATGAAGACGGCGCGGATCGCGTCCGGGGGATCGGCTGGCAGCACCCGGTGATAGCGCGGCCGTGAAATCACGTTGGCCCAGTTGTGTCCGATCCACACGATCACGCCGAGAACGTGCAGATACCGCGCCCCGACATCGGCAACGAAGAAATTCACGGCGCGACTAGCCGCCTGCCGCGAAGAGAGCATGTGTCGTCAATATGTGCGCAAGTACCGCCAGTGCGAATGTCACGAAAGCGGCAGCGAGCAGCGTGCCCGCGAAACTGTCATGCGGCAACATATCGATTATGCCAGGTTGAGGCCACGCTGGCGCATCACCAGCCGGCTGTGCGGACGCTCGGCCATCGCCGCCGCCACCGCTTCCTCGACCAGGTGATGGTGTGGCGAGCGGTCGCAGACGGGATCGGTGTCGCTGGCATCGCCGGTGAGCAGGAATGCCTGGCAGCGGCAGCCGCCATAATCGCGCTCGCGCTCGGCGCAGGAGCGGCAGGGCTCTTTCATCCAAGATTCACCGCGGAATTTCTGGAACACGGGAGAGTTGTGCCAGATCCAGCCGAGATCATGGTCACGGACATTGGGGAATTCGAGCCCCTTGATCACCCGCGCCTCCTGGCACGGCAAGGCGGCGCCGTCGGGTGCGATCGTCAGGTGGATATTGCCCCAGCCCTTCATGCACGCTTTCGGCCGTGTGTCGTAATAATCCGAGATCACGAAATAGATCGTCATGCGCTGCCCGAGCCGCGCCCGCGTTTCCGCAACCACCGCCTCCGCCTCTGCGATCTGCTCGCGGGTCGGCATGAGTTCGGCGCGATTGATCAGAGCCCAGTTGTAATATTGCAGATTGGCGAATTCGACATACTCGATGCCGAGTTCCTCGGCGAACGCGAGCAAGGCCGGCGCCTGTTCGATGTTGTAGCGGCTCACCGGAACATTGAGCACCATCGGGAAGCCCTGTTCCTTGATCGCGCGGGCGCAAGCGAGCTTCTGTTGGTAGACATCGACGCCGACCAGACGCTTGTTGAGTTCGGCATCGCATGCCTGCAGGCTGAGCTGGATCTGCTTCAGCCCGGCTTGCCGCAACGCCGCCAGCCGATCCTTGGTAAGCCCGACACCGGAGGTGATCAGGTTTGTGTAGTAACCAATACGCGATGCTTCGCCGACCAGTTCCTCGAGATCCCGCCGCTGCACCGGCTCGCCGCCCGAAAAGCCGAGTTGCAACGCGCCCAGCCGTCGCCCCTGGCGCAGGACATCGACCCACGCCTCTGTCGTCAGTTCGTCCTGATAGCGGTCGAAATCGAGGGGATTATTGCACCAACTACATTTCAGCGGACATTTGTATGTCAGTTCCAGAAGCAGCCACAGCGGCAATCCCAGGCCATCGACCTTGACTTCGGGTAACTTGACCTCGGATTCAGTGCTTTTTACGGATCCAGCCGCGCTCATGGGACGCCTCCAGAAATGCCAGGATATCTTCGGCGATATCCTCGCTGTTATAGGTTTTGGTGAAGTGGTCTATAAGCTCGCCAACCGCGACGGTCTCGGCGACCCGGGCGAGGATTTCGCCGGCCGAGGCGTTCAGCTTTATGAGCCCCTCCGGGTAGAGCAGAATATGGGCCTGCTGTGGTTCTTCCCAGCGGAACAGGTAAACCGGATTGAGCTCGACGATATCGGTCGGCTGCAACGATGGCTGATTGGTCATGATCGGGTGCTCTCCAAGGGAAGGGGACGATCGTCCCCTTCCCCTCGCCGTCATCGAACGTAGACGTAGGCGGTGACTTCAAATCCCAAGCGGAGATCGCACCAAGCCGGTTTCACCCATTTCATCATATTTCTCCCTATCTTTTATGTCGCAGGAATGCGTGCGAAACGTCGCATCCGGGCGTTGCGCCGTAAAAAGGTAGGGGGGCAAGGAGGTCGAACATTGATCTAGATCAATGACGGGGAGCGACATCGTCGCGGGATTTCGGCACGCTGCTGTCCAGCCGCACAAACTCGGCGACCGCCTCGATCGGCTTGCCGGCCGGAAGGTCGCGCGACGGCGTAGAAGAAGCGGATGGACCCCGCCCCGTCGTGAAAGATCTTACCCTTCGCCGGCGTGACGATAAGGCGATACGGCGACGGTGACCTTGAACGCCACTACCATTTCTCGATCCATGGTCTGAGATCGAGTTCCTGCGTCCAGGAATCGCGCGGCTGATGGTGCAGATTCCAATAGTTCTCCGCGATATGGTCCGGGTTCAGTATCCCGTCCCGGTCCTTCAGCGCATATCGCTCCGGGAAGTGATCGCGCATGAATTCGGTGTCGATGCCGCCATCGACGATGACATGCGCGATGTGCAGCCCTTGCGGGCCGAGTTCGCGGGCCATGCTCTGCGCCAACATCCTGAGGGCCGCCTTGCCCCCGGCAAACGCGGCAAAACCGCTGCCACCCCGCAAGCTCGCGGTCGCCCCGGTGAACAGGATGAGATCGG
>JAKAQU010000076.1 GCA_021819535.1 Pseudomonadota bacterium
ATCTCCTCCGGCGGGCTCGACATCTACGGCAAGCCGATGATCGCCTGTCTCGATTTCGCGGTGGACGAAGTGAACGCCCGGGGCGGCCTGCTCGGGCGCCCGGTGCAGCTCATCAATTACGATCCCCAATCCAACATCCAGCTCTATACCCAATTCGCAACCCAGGCGGCGACCAAGGATCGCGCGGCTGTGGTGCATGGCGGCATCACATCGGCCTCGCGCGAGGCTATTCGCCCGATCCTCGACCGCTATCGCACACTCTATTTCTACAACACCCAGTACGAAGGCGGTGTGTGCGACCGCAACACTTTCTGCACCGGCTCGACCCCGGCGCAAAACGTGCAGAAACTCATGCCCTATATCATGCCGAAATGGGGCAAGAAGGTATACATCGTCGCGGCCGACTACAATTACGGCCAGATCACCAGCAAATGGATCACCAAATATACGCGTGATGGCGGCGGCTCGGTTCTGGCCGCGGATTTCTTCCCGCTCGACGTCACGGATTTTGGCGCCGCGATCCAGAAGATCCAGCAAGCGAAGCCGGATATCGTGATCTCGGCGCTGGTTGGCGGCGCGCATGTGTCTTTCTATCGCCAATGGGCGGCCTCCGGCATGAAGAGCCGCATTCCGATGGCATCGACGACGTTCGGCGGCGGCAATGAAACCCTGATCCTCTCGCCCGAGGAAGCGAACGGCATCGTCTGCGCCTACAGCTATTTTCAGGAGATCGACACGCCGGCCAACAAGGCATTTCTCGAGAAATTCCATGCCAAAATGGGGCCGAACGCACCCTATCTCGGCGCCGAACTGGCGATGCGCACTTATGTCGGCTTCAATCTCTGGGCGGAAGGT
Organism: Pseudomonadota bacterium; assembly: GCA_021819535.1. Lineage (GTDB taxonomy): Bacteria > Pseudomonadota > Alphaproteobacteria > Acetobacterales > Acetobacteraceae > Acidibrevibacterium. The sequence continues at coordinate 856 of JAKAQU010000076.1, forward strand.
GTGCGCAAGGCCAACTCGATCGACCGCATGAAAGTCATCGAAGCGCTCGAGACCGGTATCGAGAATGATGGCCCGCCTGGCAAGACCATCATTGATCCCAAGACCAATCACGTGACGCTAAACGTGTTTCTTGCCGAGGCGCATGACCGTGGGTTCAAGGTGATACAATCCTTCCCCGACCAGCCGCCCTCGGATACGCAAATGGTCTGCGATCTTGAGAAAAATCCCAACGATAATAAACAATACGTCGTCGACGTAAAGATGTGAGCGACGATCTTGGATCTCGTTTTCGCCATTGGCTTTCAGGTGATGAGCGGGGTTGCGACGCTGCTCATCACCAGCCTCGGTCTCGCCATCATTTTCGGGATGATGCGGGTGATCAACCTCGCGCATGGTGAATTCCTCATGCTCGGCGCCTATGCCGCTATTCTTTCCGCGCGCGAGGGCCTCAATATCTGGATCTCGATGCTGGTGGTGGCGCCGCTCGTTGTCGGTGGCATCGGCTTCGTCGTCGAGCGCTTCATCATCCGGCGGCTTTATGGCCGGATGATCGATACGATGCTGGCAACCTGGGGGCTATCGCTTGCCCTCATCGGTGCCGTGACGATGGTTTTCGGCAACACCGTCGCCGGATTTTCCGCACCCCTCGGGAGTTTCGCGATCGGTGGTTTCACCGCCTCCGCCTACGCCCTGTTTTTGATCTTTGCCGCGGTGGTTCTGCTCGGCGGCACCTGGGCAATTCTTCGTTTCACCGCGTTCGGCCTGCTCGCGCGCGGCACCATGCAGAATGCCGAAATGGCGTCAGCGCTCGGCGTTTCGCCGGATCGCGTCTATGCCGCGACTTTTGCCGCCGGCTCGGCGGTGTCCGGTCTCGCCGGCGCCTTGATCGCGCCCTTCTCCGGCGTCGTGCCGACGATGGGGGCCGCTTTCATCGCCAAGTCCTTCATCACCGTGATCACCGGAGGTGCGGCGATGCTGGCGGGGACGTTCTCCGCCTCCAGCTTGCTCGGGACGGTCTCGACCCTTGGCACTTTCGCGACCACCCCGGTATTTGGCGAGGTGATGATGCTCGCCGTCGCCATCGTTTTGCTCCGCCTCCTGCCGCAAGGCATCACCGGCCGGTTCTTTCGCAGGGCACTTTGAACGGCATGAAATTCCTGATCGAAATCGCCGGCGCGAGTGTCGTCGTCATCGCGGCCATTCTGGTGTTGCCGCGGTTTCTTGAATTGTTCGCGCTGATCAATGCGACGGTATATATCTCGATGGCGGTTCTGGCCCTTAGCCTCGCCCTGGTCTGGGGGTTCGGCGGCATTCTCTGTTTCGGCCAGGCGGCGTTTTTCGGTCTCGGCGGCTATTCCTATGCGGTCGCTGCGATCAATTTCGGCGATACCACCTATGCTATTCCGGTTGCGATCGCGGTGCCGGCGCTGATGGCGGCAGCACTCGGCTATGTGATGTTCTATGGCCGCATAAGCGATGTTTACATGGGCGCAATTACGCTGACGCTGACGCTCATTTTGTTCAATTTCGTCAACTCCACCGCGGGCGATCAATGGCGGATCGGCGCGGCACCGTTGGGTGGTTTCAACGGCATCCCATCGACACCGCCACTCAACCTCCCCGGTGATCCCGGCAATCCGCTGCCGCCGGAAAGCATTTTCGCGATCGCCGCGATCTCTCTTCTCTTGTGCTACATACTTGCGAAATTTATTCTGCGTGCCCGTTTCGGGCGGGTAATCGTTGCCATCCGCGAAAATGAACGCCGCGCCGAATTGCTCGGCTATGATGCGCGCGCCTACAAACTTGGCATCTTTGTCATCGGCGGCGCGATGGCGGGATTGTCGGGCATGTTGTTCGCCAATTGCGTCTTCGTCAGCCCGACGATGTTTTCTCTCTTCTATTCGGGGCAGATCATCATCTGGGTGATGGTCGGCGGGCTTGGCACCCTGGTCGGGCCGGTGATCGGCGCCATCCTGCTCAATTTTTTCACCACCTGGGCTGGAACATTGCCCGATATCAACCCGAGCCTCATCCTCGGCGCCATTCTCATGCTCGCGGTGTTGGTCGTACCGAGAGGGGTCTTGCCAAGTCTTACGACGCTGCTCGGGCGTTTGCGCGGCGCCGGCGACGCGCCCGGAGATGCCGCGTGACGGCGCTGCTGGCCACCGAGCATCTGACGATGCGCTTCGGCGGCGTCGTTGCCGTCGATGATGTCGATCTCAACGTCGCGGATGGCGAGCTTCGCTGTCTGATCGGGCCGAACGGCGCTGGCAAGAGCACGCTGTTCAAATGCCTGACCGGCCAGATCAAGCCGAGTGCCGGCCGCATTCTCTGGCGTGGGCGCGATATCACCGGTCTTGAGAGTTTCGAGATCGCGCGGCTCGGCGTCGGGATCAAGACACAGGTTCCCTCGCTCTTCGATGGCCTTACGGTGCTCGAAAGCGTGCGCCTCGCGTTGCGGCGCGAAGCGCGTGAGCGGGTGGCGCGGGCGCGGGCGATGGCGACCTTGGAACAACTCGGCATCGCCGACCTTGCGCAGCACGCGACAGCGCTTCTCGCGCACGGGCAGCGGCAGTTGGTGGAACTCGCCATGGTGGTTGCGCCGGCGCCGGATCTCATCATCCTCGATGAACCGACGGCCGGCATGAGTGCGGAGGAGACCGCGCGCGCGGCCCACGTGATTCGCGCCCTCAATGCGAGCCACGCGATCATCGTCGTCGAGCACGACATGCCATTCATCCGCGCGATCGCGAAGAAAGTCACGGTTCTGCATCAGGGGCGCGTTTTGATGGAGGACGATGTCGCCTCCGTGCTCGCCGACCGCCGGGTGCAGGATGTCTATCTCGGTAAGGCCGCGGATGCTTCGCTCAAGGTGATCGCATGAGTGGTGGGGCGGCGATGGAGGCACGCGATATCGTCTCTGGCTATGGCCGCATCGGCGTGTTGCGCGGGGCGTCGTTCAGCCTCATGCGCGGCGAATGTCTCGGCATCCTCGGCCATAACGGCATGGGAAAAACGACGTTGCTCCGCACTCTGATGGGGCTTCTTCCCTGTCGTGGCGGGCAGATTAGCTTCGAGGGTCGCGCGATCGAGCGTCTGCCGGCGCATCGGCGGGCGCGGCTCGGGCTTGGCTACGTGCCGCAGGGACGGCAGATTTTCCCGGCCCTCACGGTGCATGAAAATCTGCAATTCGGCCTTCTCGCCAAATCCGGATCAAACGAGATCCTGGCGCAGATTCTGGACGAGTTTCCGGAATTGAAGCGGCTTCTCGATCGCCCGGGCGGCGCGCTCTCGGGTGGCGAGCAGCAGCTTCTGGCGCTTGCCCGCGCGCTGTGCGGAAAGCCAAGCCTGTTGCTGCTCGATGAACCGACGGAGGGGATACAGCCCTCCATCGTCGCCGCGATGATCGAACGGCTGCATGATCTGCGTGCCCGCCGCGGCCTCACCATTCTTCTGGTCGAACAAAATCTCGACTTCATTCAGGGCCTCGCTGATCGTGCCTTGTTGATCTATCGCGGTGAGATCGGCCGCGAGATCCCGCGCGCGGCACTCGCCGACCCGAACCTGGTCGAGGAATTCATTGCCAACGTCTGAGGAGTTGAGGAGAGAAACATGTCCCTTGGAACCGTAAAACTTCCTAGCATCGATACGCTGCGCGAGGTCGCGGCCGAACTCGGCATGACGATGACCGATGATGAGCTTGGCCAGCACCAGAGAGCCCTCACCGGCAGTTTCGACGCCTATAATCTTCTCGACCAAATGCCGGATGAGGTGCCGGAGGTGCGTTATCCCCGCATGCCGGGGCGGCGGCCGATGGGTGAGGAAAACAAATACAATGCCTGGTACGTCAAGACCACGGTCGAGGGTGCGGCCTCGGGCAAGCTCAAGGGAAAAAAAATCGTCCTCAAGGACAATATCTGCCTTGCCGGCGTGCCGATGATGAATGGCGCCTCGACGCTCGAAGGATATGTGCCGGATGTCGACGCGACGGTCGCGAGCCGCATTCTCGATGCGGGCGGCACCATCGTTGGCAAGGCGGTGTGCGAATATTTCTGCTTTTCCGGCGGCAGCCACACCAGCGCATCGGGGCCGGTGCATAACCCGAGGCGAATGGGGTATTCCGCCGGCGGATCATCTTCCGGCAGTGCCGCACTCGTTGCCGCCGGCGAGGTTCCGATGGCGCTCGGCGGTGATCAGGGTGGCTCGATCCGCATGCCGGCCGCGTTCTGCGGCGTCTATGGCATGAAGCCGACCCATGGCCTCGTTCCCTATACCGGCATCATGCCGATCGAGCTGACCATCGATCACACCGGGCCGATCACCGCAACCGTCGAGGACAATGCTCTGCTGCTCGAAGTCCTCGCCGGGCCCGATGGGCTCGATCCGCGCCAATATGGTGGCCAGAGCAAGCCTTATCGCGAGGCGCTCGGCCGCGGCGTCGCCGGGCTTCGCATCGGCGTCGTCGAGGAAGGCTTCGGTCATCCGCAATCGATGACGGCGAGCGATGCCGTGGTGCGCGCGGCGGCGGAGCGTCTCGCGGGGCTTGGCGCCACCGTCGAGAGCGTCTCCGTTCCGATGCATCGCCCGGGCAGCGCCATCTGGCTTGCCGTCGCCGCCGAGGGGGCGACGGTGCAGATGATGCAGGGCAATGGTTTCGGCTTCAACTGGCAGGGGCTCTATGTCACGTCGCTGCTTGATTTCCACGCCGGCTGGCGCGACCGTGCCGATGAGCTTTCCGACAGCCTGAAAAACACCATGCTGCTCGGCCATTACATGGTCTCGCGGCATCGTGGCCACTACTACGCGAAGGCACAAAATCTCGTGCGCCGGCTGCGCGCGGCCTATGATGCAGCACTCGCGCGGTATGATCTCCTGCTGATGCCGACGCTGCCGATGACGGCAACGCCGCTGCCGAAACCTTATGCGCCGGTCTCGGAAGTGATCCAGCGCGCCTTCGAGATCCTGCCCAACACGGCGCCATTCGATTGCACGCATCATCCGGCGATGAGCCTGCCCTGCGGCACGGTCGATGGCTTGCCGGTGGGGATGATGCTGGTCGGCAAGCTCTATGACGAGGAGACCATCTACCGCGCCGCGGCTTCGTTCGAAAAAGGCGTCGACTGGACAACGATCACCGCGTGAGGTCATCCTGCGGGCGAGGGGGAAACCCCTCGCCTCGCGCAGGGTTTCTCATCCGGCGCCGAGGATTTCACGCTCACGTTGATTGGCCTGGATCTCCCAGAGCTTCGCATAGAGGCCGGATTTCGCCAGCAGCGCCCTGTGCGTTCCGCGCTCGGCGATGGTGCCGTTCGCGAGAACGATGATTTCGTCGGCGTCGACCACGGTCGACAGCCGATGGGCGATAACGAGGGTGGTACGGCTTTCCACCAATTGACGGAGGGCGGCGTTGATGTCGCGCTCGGTTGCGGTGTCGAGCGCGCTGGTCGCTTCATCGAGAATGAGAAGGCGTGGGTTTTTGAGGATGGTGCGGGCGATCGCGATACGTTGGCGCTCGCCGCCCGAGAGTTTCAACCCACGCTCGCCGACGCGGGTTGCGTAGCCTTGCGGCAGGCGCGCGATGAAATCATGGATTTGCGCGAGTTCCGCCGCCCGCTCGATCTCAGCCTGGCTCGCGCCGACGCGGCCATAGGCGATGTTGTAAGCGATACTGTCGTTGAACAAAACGGTATCCTGCGGCACGACGCCGATCGCGGCCCGCAGGCTCTCTTGCGTGAGATCGCGGATATCGGCGCCATCAAGGAGGATACGTCCGGCATTCGCCTCGTAGAAGCGAAAAATCAAGCGCGTGATGGTCGATTTTCCCGACCCCGTCGGGCCGACGATGGCGAGCGTCGCGCCGGGCCGGAGGGTGAAGCTGATATCGTCGAGCACCATGCGATCGGGGCCGTAGCCAAAGCGGACGGATTGGAAAGCGAGCGCCGCCGGTGCGGTGCTCACGGCAAGCGGCCGTGCATCGGGGCGATCGGTGATGGCCCGGCGCTCGGCGAGCAGGCGGAACATCTGCTCCATGTCGACGAGGCCCTGCTTGATTTCGCGATAGACCATGCCCAAAAAATTGAGCGGCTGATAAAGCTGAATGAGATAGGTATTGACCAAAACGAAACGCCCGACGCTCATGCCGGCATGGGCGACATCGTTGGCGGCCATCAGCATGACCGCGACCAGGCCGAGCGCGATGATCGTTCCTTGTCCGAAATTGAGTGCGCTCAGGGACACCTGAGATTTGACCGCCGCGCGCTCATAGGCGGCGAGGGCGCTGTCGTAGCGCGCCGTCTCCAGCGCCTCGTTGCCGAAATATTTGACGGTTTCGAAGTTGAGCAGGCTGTCGAGCGCCTTGGTCTGGGCGTCGCTGTCCATGGCGTTCATGGTGCGGCGAAATTTGACCCGCCAATTGGTAAAGAGCAGGGTAAAGCCGATATAGGCGAAAATCGCGAAAAAGGTGACGGCCGCGAAGCGCCAATCGAACATTCGCCACAGGATGACCGTCACCAGCAGCACTTCGAAGAGTGTCGGCAGAATATTGAATACCGCGAAGCGCAAGACTTGTTCGATACCGCGCGTGCCACGGTCGATGGCGCGGGCGAGGCCGCCGGTCTGGCGGTCGAGATGAAAAGCGAGCGAGAGCCTGTGGAGGTGAACGAAGGTCTCGCGCGCGACGCGGCGCACGGTGCGCTGCTGGATGCGCGCGAACAGGGCGTCGCGCCATTCGCCGAAGCCCGAGGCCGCGATGCGGGCGAGGCCATAGGCGCCGATCAGCGCGACCGGCACCATCAGCACCCCGCCATGCTTCGGGGCGAGCAGGTCGACGGCACGGCTGTAATAGACCGGCACCAAAACGGCGGCCACTTTGGCGGCAATGAGGCTTGCCAGTGCGAGCAGAATGCGTGCCTGTCCACGCCAGTCGCCACGTGGCCAGAGCCAGGTGAGCAGGGTCGCGATGGTTGCGAGTGATGAGCGGGGGGGCGTGTCCATGGTAAATACCGTTTTCATGTGGCACGGCCCGGCTCGCTTGCAAAGCCGGCGCCGGTCTTGCGATTCCTGGAGGGGATGAGCGATGGAGGCATTGCTGCGCCATATCACGGCGTGCCGGAATGCCCGCCTTCCCGGCGCGCGGCAGGCGTTTTCGCTCGGCGGGATCGCAATGGGCTGGATAATGCCCGCGCTCGCCGCCCGTCTTCGCGCTATTCCGCATATTCGCGGCCATCCCGCCGGCCTCGATCTCGTCGCGCCGGCATCGCTTCCGGAAATCGCTGCCATGCTCGCGGCCGAGGGCTGGTTCAAATGGCGGGACGAGGCGTTCGACGTGCGGGCGACGCCAGACGGCGCGGTATTGGCCAGGATCGACCGCGGGGCTTTGCCGCTGTTCGGCTTCGGCGCCGAAGGGGTGCATGTCAATGGCCTGGTGCGGCGCGCGGGCGGGCTGTTCCTGTGGGTCGCGCGGCGGGCGATGAACCGGCCGCTCGATCCGGGCAAGCTCGATCATCTCGTCGCGGGCGGGGTGCCGGCCGGGTTCACGCCGTGGCAGACATTGATCAAAGAGGCCGCCGAGGAGGCCGGGATTCCAGAGGCGATGGCGCGCAGCGCTCGCCCCGTCGCGGTGATCGCCTATGCGATGGAGCGGCCAGAGGGGCTGCGGCGCGATCGGCTGCATTGCTTCGACCTGTTTCTGCCGGAAGATTTCATGCCGCGTGCCGCCGACGGTGAGGCGGAGGGGTTCGCGTTATGGCCGGTCGAGGCCGTGCTTGATGCGGTGGCAGCGGGGGAGGGGTTCAAATTCAATGTCAATCTGGTGTTGATCGATCTCTTTCTGCGCCATGGTCTGATCGCCCCCGAATCGGCGTCGGGGCGGCAGTTGCGCGAGGCGCTGGCGGCGCGCGCGCCGTGCTAGGGCGTGACGCATTTAGGACGTGTCAAAAAATCAAAAAATAAGTCCGTTTTATCAATCATAAGGGCAGGCAGTGGTAAGGGCAGGGGCTTTGCCCCTGCACCCCACCAAAGGCAATGCCTTTGGAAACCGTTCCGGAATAAGGGTTGGGGGGCGCCGGCACCCCGGCCTCGGTTTGATGCGTTGGTTTCCCGACAAACCCTAAGCTCCCTCGCCGCCCTCGGCAAGAAAACGCGCGGTTTCGGCGACCGCGTCGGCAAGCCCCGTGCGCCGGATCGGAACGCCCTCGGGAAATGCCGCATAGAGCCGCGCCGGCAGACGCCGGTCGAGCAGCACGAAAACGCCGCGATCGGCGTGGCTCCTAATCAGCCGCCCGAAGGCCTGACGCAGGCGGAGCCGCACCAGCCGGTCGTCGTAAAGCCCCGGCGCCCCGCCCGAGAGATGGATGCGCCGTTCGCGGTGCAGGATATCCGGGCGCGGCCAGGGCACGCGTTCGAACACCACGAGCCGGAGCGCGCGCCCCGGCACATCGACGCCGTCGCGCATCGCATCCGTCCCCAGAAGACAGCTTTCCTCCTCGGCGCGGAAGATATCGACCAGCGTTGCATTGTGCATCGCATCGACATGCTGGGCATAAAGCGGAAGGCCGGCTTCGGCGAGAGGCGGGGCGAGCCGGGCATGCACCGCGCGGAGCCGGCTGATGGCGGTGAAGAGGCCGAGCGCGCCACCGCCGGCGGCAAGGAAAAGGGCGCGAAACGCGCCGCTGAGGGCGGCGATGTCGCCGGCCACGACATCGTTGACGATGAAAACGCGGGTTTGCGCCGCGTAGTCGAATGGGCTCGGCAAGGCCGCGCGGAGAGCGGGGAGCGGCAGATGGGGGGCGCCGATGCGCGCTTCAGCGGCCTCCCAGGCGGCGACCGGATCGCCGGCACCCTCGTCGCGGAGTGTCGCCGAGGTGATCAGAATGCCATGCGCGGGGGCCGCGAGTGTCGCCGCAAAAGGTTCGGTCGGGTCGACCCAGTGGCGATGGAGCCCGACCTCGATCCCGCCACCCGCCAGCGCCTCGCGGCGGAGAAAGGCGATGAAGCGCGGTCTTGCCCCCGGCTCCGGCGGCGGCTCGGCGAGGGCGGCCAGCATGTCGCGCCACGCCGCGAGCCGCGCGAGCGCGCGCCGCCCGAGCGTGCGGCAGGCGGCGCTGATGCGGTTGCGCATCGCGCTGTCGAGTTCCTCGGCCGCGTCTTCGAGGAGGGCGTGAAGCCGTGTGCGGAGCGCGGCGAGCGGTGCCGCAAGACGCGCGAGCGCCCGCTCGAGCCCCGCCGCGGCCTCGATCACCCCGGCTGCCAGCGGGTGGAGATCGACTTCGAGCGGCATGCGCGCCGTCTCCGCTCGCTCGGCCCCCGGCGCGCGGGCGAGGATTTGCCGCTCCAGGGCACGGAAGAACGCCTCCGCCGGGTTGGGGGCGGCGATCAGAGCGCCCGCCTCGCTCTCTTCGCCGCCAGCGAGCCGCCCGGCCCAGCCCGGCGCGGGCAAGGCGCGGGCCGCGATCAGCGCCGCCTCCAGCGCCGTTTCCAGGGCCGCGCGGCCGGCGACCAATTCGCCGATCCGTGCCCGGAGCCCCCGCGCGCGCGAGCGGGATCCCTCGGCGCCGAGCAGCCAGCGGCGGAGTTCGGCCGTCTCCAGCCCGGACAGCACGGCGGCGAAGGCGGCATCGGCGGCATCGAACAGATGATGTCCCTCATCGAAGACATAGCGGGTCGGAATGGTGTTTTCCTCGAGATCGGA
>JAKAQU010000077.1 GCA_021819535.1 Pseudomonadota bacterium
TCTCAAGCCACTGGCAATTGCCGGTCGGCGTCGTGTTCATGGCCTGCGTTCTGTTTTTCCCGCGCGGTCTTTGGGGACAAATCGCGCGATGGCGCCCGGCATGAGTGACGACCCGATCATTCTCCGTACCTTGTCGATCAGCAAATCCTTCGGCCGCTTCAAGGCGCTCTCCGGCATCACGTGCGAATTCCGCCGCGGCCAGCTCAGCGCCATCATCGGCCCCAACGGCGCTGGCAAAAGCACGTATTTCAACCTCCTCTCCGGCGCGCTCGCGCCGAGCGCGGGCCGGATCCTATTTGACGGGCGCGACATCGCGGGCCTTCCGCAAGCCCGCTTCGCTGCCCTCGGCATCGCCAAATCGTTTCAGATCACCTCGATCTTTCCTGAACTCACCGTGCATGAAAACGTGCGCGCGGTGTTGCAGGCGCGCGAAATCCGCCTCAATTTCTGGCGCGCGCGGAGTGCTTATCCGCAATTCGCGACGGAAGCCGAAAGGCTGCTCGACCGCGTCGGGCTGCGCGCCCGGATGGGCATGATCGCCGGCCGTCTCGCCCATGGCGAGCAGCGCGCGCTTGAAATCGCGATGGCGCTCGCGAGCCGGCCGCGTCTTCTCCTTCTCGATGAGCCGACGGCGGGGATGAGCCCGGAGGAGACGGCGGCGATGATGACGCTGATCGCCAGCCTCGTGCCCGCCCATACCGTCATTCTCGTCGAACACAAGATGAAACTGGTGATGGGCATCGCCGAGCGCATTCTCGTGCTCCATCACGGCGAGGTGCTGGCGCTCGGCACGCCCGAAGAGATCCGCGCCAATCACGAGGTGCGCCGCGTCTATCTCGGCCAGCGGGAGGGATGATGCTGCGGGTTCACGATCTCAACGCCTGGTACGGGCCGAGCCATGTCCTGCAAGGGGTCGGCCTCGAAGTGGGGATGGGAGAGATCGTCTGCCTCATCGGCCGCAACGGCGCCGGCAAAACGACGACGCTGAAAGCGATCATGGGGCTTATTGCCAGGCGGCGCGGGCGGGTTCTCTTTGCCGGAGAAGATATTCTCGCCAAACCCGCCCATACCCGTTTCGCCCGCGGCCTCGCTTATGTGCCCGAAGAGCGGCGCATCGTGCCCGGACTCACGGTCGGCGAAAATCTCCGCCTCGGCCTGATCGCGACACGGCGTTTCGGCGCGGCGGGACGCGAAATCGCGGCGATGGCGGAGCTTTTCCCCCGGCTCGGCGAACGCCTCGATCAGGTCGCGGTGACGCTCTCGGGCGGCGAGCAACAGATGCTGGCGATCGCCCGGGCGATGATCGCGGGCCCCCGTCTGATCATGCTCGACGAACCCTCGGAAGGGATCATGCCGGCCCTCGTCGATGAGATGTTCGCGGTTTTCGCGGGCCTGAAGAAAGCCGGCACGACCATTCTCCTCGTCGAGCAGAATGTCGAACGCGCGCTAGAGATCGCCGATCGCGCCTATATCCTCGACCAGGGCACGATCGTGCATGAGGGGCGGGCCGCGGCACTGCGCGCCGATGCCGCGATCCAGGAGCGCTATTGCTCGGTCTAGCGCCCGGCCTCGCTCAGGCGACGAGATGCTCGGCGAAGAAGGCGAGGCTGCGGTGGAGCGCGATCTCGTTCGCGCGCGAATGGAAGCTCGCGCGCGCCTCACAGCCGAACCCGTGGCCCGCGCCCTCGTAGATATAGACCGCAATGTTCGGGTGGCGTTTTTTGATCGCCTCGACATCGGTCAGCGGAATGCCTTTGTCCTCGGCGCCGAAATGCAGCTCGACCGGGCAATGCGGCGTCTCGTCGCGCGCCGCAGCGATGCCGCCGCCATACCATCCGCAGGCGGCTTTGAAGGCGTGGCTTCGCGTCGCGCCATACCAGGCGATGGTGCCACCCCAGCAATAGCCGATGATGCCCGTCGGGCGTGGCGCGAGTCTCGCCGCCGCCGCCTCGATGTCGCGTAGCACCGCGGCCTCGTCGATCGCGGCACGAAGCTTGAGCCCGCGCTCGATGCCGGTCTCCGTGTAGTCGAGTTCAACGCCGCGCTCGGCACGGTCGAACAGCGCCGGCGAAACCACCTGATAGCCATAGCCGGCCAATTCGTCGCAGACCTGACGCATATGGCGGTTCACGCCGAAAATCTCTTGCACCACCACGAGACCGCGCGCGGCCATGGGATCCCCGGCGAGATAGGCCTGAAATTTATGCCCGCAGGCAGCGGTAAGTTCGATCATGTCACCCAATTTTGCCACTCCTCACTTCGTCGCCCCTCACTTCGTCGCAACGACCGCGGGCGCCGGCATCACCCCCGCCTCGCCGATATCGACCGTCTCGACCGAGGCAAATCCTGCCGCCGTGAGCCAGGCGCGGTATTCGGCCACGGTGAACGTGTCGCCGTGCTCGGTATTGACCAGCATGTTGAGCGCGAACAGCACCGCCGGCGGCGGCCCGCTCCGCTCATCATTGGGGAAGAAGTCGAGAATGGCAAGCCGCCCGCCGGCCGCGAGCGCTGTGTGCAGGCGCTCGAACAGCCGGCGCGACGACGCCTCCCCCTCGGAATGGACGATATTGCCGAGGATCGCGAGGTCGAAGCGATCGGCGCCGAAATCGACCTCCTTGAGATCGCCGGCGAGATAATCATAGCGCGCGGCGAGCCCATGCTGGGCGACGAAACGCGCCGTCTCCTTCAAGACGCCGGGATAATCCTGCGCCGTCACACGCGCCTCCCGATCCGCCTCTGCGATGGCGATGCTCCACACCGCCGAGCCCGCGCCGATATCGAGAACGCGGAGCCCACGCGCCGCGCCCCCAGCGCCGAGTGCGGCCGCGAGACGATGCGCGGGCTCGCGGTTGAGAACATGGAGGCTCTTGATCAGGGTCGGGAAAAAGGCTTCCGCCGGTGCCTGGCGCTCGACCATGACCGCCGGCCGGCCGGTTCGCACCACGTCCGGCAAGGCCGCCCAGGCGTTCCAGAGATCATCGGTTTCCATCAATGCACCGACGTAATCGGCGCTTTCGCGCACGAGATAGGCGCGGGATTCGGGTGTCAGCCGATATTGCTCGCCCGCCTTGCCAAGAAAGCCGAGCGTGACCAGCGCATCGAGCAGCATGCGGGTTGCGCGCGGGTCGGTGCCGGCCGCCGCCGCGACCAAAGCCGCGGTCTCGCGGCCGGCGGCGAGGTGGCTGAACACGGCGTGGCGCAGGGACGCGGTCAAAACCCGCGAGACTCCCATGCCCATATGCATTTGCATCAGGGTTTGCGGCGTCATCCGCATGGCGGGTGGGGGTGGGCTGGACATTCCTGAGCGCTCCTTCCTGCCTGGCTTCGTCTTCGCGCCGGCTTGCTTCTTCGTGCCCGATCACGTCTTCGCCGCTCATCGCCCGCCGGCAGCGGAGTTGCGCCATTCGCTCATCGGCGGCGGATGGGCCGGGAACGGGCGGCATTGTCCTCCATGGGCGCGTCGATATCAAGCGGGCGGAATCTGGCCCCGATTTTGCTTCGTTTTACACAGTGTCTTGCCAGTTACCACCAGGGGGTCGAGAAAAATCATGACATTCGGGATATCGCCTCGGTTTTTTGCTATCGCCGCCGGCTTCGGCCTGGCACTCGGCCTTTCCCCTCATCCCGCCCGCGCCGATCCGCCGCCGATCCCGATCGGTCTCGTCGCGGCACTCTCGGGCCAGTCCGCCGTCTCGGGCGACGCGATCACGCGCGGTCTCGCGGTTGCCATCGATGAGATCAACGCCGCCGGCGGCGTGCTCGGCCGGCCGCTCGAACTCATCCGGCGTGACGATGAATCGAATCCCGGCAAGGGGATCGCGGCGGCGCGGGAACTGATCTCGCGCGATCACGTCGTTGCCTTTTTTGGCGGCATCGATACCCCGGTCTCGATCGCCCTGGTGCCGATCGCCAATAAGGAGAAGACGCCGTTCATCGGCGTCTGGGCTGCGGGAACCGGGATTACCCGGAATGGCGCAAGCCCGAACTATGTCTTCCGCGTCTCGGCCGTCGACGCCCTCGTCGATCAGCGCCTGCTGCGCTACGCCGTGACGGTCGCTCGGGCCAAGCATCCCGGGCTGATGCTGATCGACAACCCTTGGGGTGAGTCGAACCATGCCGGCCTCATGGCGGCCGCCAAGGCGACGGGAATTACGCTCGCCGGGGCCGAGAGTTTCGAAACCGGCGATGCGGACATGACCGCGCAGCTCGCCCGTCTCAAGCAAGCGGGCGCGGATTGCCTCATCCTGGTCGGCAATGCCGCGCCGGCGGCGGAGGTGATCCGTTCGCTCGACCGCATGGGCTGGGATGTGCCGGTGATCTCGCATTGGGGCATCTCGGGCGGGCGGTTTCCCGAACTTGCCGGGCCCTCGGCGGCAAAGGTCGCCTTCGTGCAGACTTACAGCTTCTTCAAAACGAGCGCCAAGGGCGAGGCGGTCCTCACCGAGCTCGAAAAGAAATATCCCGCCATCAAAGGGCCAGCTGATGTCGTCGCCCCGGTCGGCACCGCCAATGCCTACGACGCGATGCATCTCCTCGCCCTTGCGCTCGCCAAGGCGGGATCGACCGAGGGGCCGGCGCTCCAGGCGGCACTCGAAGCGTTGCCGCCCTATGACGGCCTGATCAAGCGCTATGACCCCGCCTTCACCGCGACCAATCACGACGCGCTCGGCCCCGATGATTATCTGATGGTGCATTTCGCCGATAACCGGATCGTGCCGGTGGATTAGCCCCATGCTTCTTGCCGCCGCCCTCGTCAGCGGGCTTGCGATCGGTGCCATGTATGGGCTGCTCGCGCTCGGCTACCATGTCACTTGGGTGGTCTCGCGCAGCGTCAATTTCGCCCAGGGCAGCGTCATGATGCTGGGCGCGGTGATCGCGTTTTCGCTCATGCTCGGCTGGGGCTGGCCGTGGCCGCTCGCACTTCCGGCAGCGCTGGCCGGCTGCGCCGGGTTCGGGGTCGTGCTCGAACGCGTCGCCGTGCGGCCGTTTCGCGCGCGCGGTTCGGAATCCTGGCTGATGGCCACCGTCGCCGCCGGGATGCTGGTCGAAAACGCCGCCCTGTTCGTGTTCGGCAAGGAGCCGCGCGGCATGCCCTCGGCGCTCGCACGCCATCCGCTGATGCTGTTCGGCGCCGGCATTCTCCCGCTTCACCTCGTGATCCTGCTGACCGGGCTCGGTCTCGCCGGCGCTTTCCTCGTGGCGACGCGGGCGACACCGTATGGCAAAGCACTGCTCGCGGTGGTGCAAAATCCGCGCGCTGCCCAATTAATGGGCATCGATGCCACACGGATGACGGTTTTCGCCTATGCCTTGTCCTCCGCCTTGGCCGGGCTCGCCGGCATTCTGATCGCGCCGCTCATCAATGTCTCGGCAGACATGGGTTTCGTGTTCGGCATCAAGGGATTTGCCGCCGCCATTCTCGGCGGGCTCGAAACCCCCTCCGGGGTCGTGCTCGCCGGGCTCCTGCTCGGCCTGGCCGAGGCTTCCATCACCGCGCTCATCGGCTCGGGGGCGACGGTGATGGCGAGTTTCGGCCTCGTCATCCTGACGCTCTATTTTCGCCCGCACGGTCTTTTCGGCCGCGCCGAGATCCGCAAGGTCTGACATGAGGAGAACCATCGGGCCATGTGTCGCCGGCGGTCTGGGACTGGCCGCCGTGCTCGCGCTCGCGGCGGCGTGGCTCGATGATTATCAAGCGCTGGTGCTCGGCGAGGTCGGGCTGATCGCCATCATCGGCGTCGGCCTCAATGTCCTGATCGGGCTTTCGGGGCAGATGTCGATCGGCCAGGTCGCGTTCCAGGCGATCGGCGCCTATACCGTCGCCCTTATCACCGCGGTCGCACCGCAGCTCTTCTGGCCGGCGCTCGCGCTCGGGGTTCTACTTGCGGCACTCGGCGGCTTTCTGCTCGCTTTGCCGGCGGTGCGGCTCAAAGGCCCGTATCTCGCCATGATCACCATCGCCGCGGCTTTCGTCGTCGAGCACGCGATCATCGCCTGGAAGGGTCTGACCGGCGGCGCGAACGGCATCGCCCAGGGGAGCGGCGTACCGCTTCCCTGGGGTGATGCCTCGGCGCAGGCGCTGGCGGGATTGATCGTGCTCGTCGCGGCGGCGGTATTTCTGGCTTATGCCGTCTTCGCCCGGAGCCGGCTCGGCCTCGCGCTTGCCGCGGTGCGGGACAGCGAAACCGCCGCCGCCGCGATCGGGCTCGACACGGTCGCGCTGAAATGCCTCGCCTTCGCCATCGCCGCCGGCCTCGCCGGACTCGCGGGTGGTTTTTTCGCCCCGCTCACCGGCTTCATCAGCCCGGAGAGCTTTCCGCTTTCGGCCTCCATCCTCGATGTGCTGGCGGTGATGATGGGCGGCACCGAGGCCGTGCTGGGGCCGCTCTATGGCGCGGTCGTCGTCGTTCTGCTGCCCGAGATGCTGGCCGGGCTCGCGGAATATCGTTTGCTTTTCGTCGGCGGTCTGCTGCTGATCGCGCTCCTGATCGCGCCCGCCGGCATCGCCGGAGCGCTCGCCCGATGGCGCCGCGGGCGAGGCGAGGCCCCGGCATCGCCGCCGGCTTCCCTCGATCTCGCGGCGTTTCTGGCCCTCGAGCCCAGGCGCGAGGCGGCGCTCGCTGCGGTCGGTCTCACACATACGTTCGGCGGATTGCGCGCGGTTGCGGATTTTTCGGCAACCTTCCCGGCCGGCGCGGTCACGGCGCTGATCGGCCCGAACGGCGCCGGCAAATCGACGGTGCTCAACCTGCTCTCCGGCTTTTATCGCGCCGATGCTGGCGGCATTTTCCTCGATGGTCGCGCCGCCGGCCGGCTCGGCGCCTGGCAGCGGGCGCGGCGGGGCTTGGCGCGCGGGTTTCAGACCGCGCTGCTGTTCGATGGCCTCTCGGCGCGCGACAATGTTCTTGTCGCACTCCGGCGTGGGCGTGCCGTCGGCGGGATGGCGCGCGACATTGCCGGGCGGCTCCTCGCGGTCGCTGGCTTCGAGGGCGATCCCGGCGCCTTGGCCGGAAGCCTCGGGCCGCGCGCGCGGCGGCAGGTGGAGATCGCCCGCGCGCTCGCTCTCCGGCCGCATGTTCTGCTGCTCGACGAGCCGGCCGCCGGGCTCACCACCGCCGAGCGAGGACCGCTTGCGCGGCTGATCCGCGAGATCGCCGCCGCCGGGGTCGCCGTCGTTCTGGTCGAGCACGACCTCGCCTTTGTCATGGAGGTCTCCGACCAGATCGTGGTTCTGGATCGGGGGCAGGTGATCGCGGCTGGGCCGCCAGAGGCGATCAAGGCGGACGCGGTCGTGCAGGCGGCCTATCTCGGCACCCGCGCGGCGATGCGACCGGCGGCGGCGGCCAAGCGGGCGCCGGGGCGGGCCGTCATGCTGAACGCAACCGGGATTACGGCTGGCTATGGCGGCGCGCCGGTGGTCGAGGATGTCTCCTTCGCGGTCGCCGCCGGGGAGACACTCGCCATTCTCGGTGCCAACGGCGCCGGCAAATCGACGCTGCTCGCGGCCATCGTCGGGCTGATCACGCCGCGGGCAGGCAGCGTCGAGTTCGACGGAGGCGACGTCACCGGGTTTTCGGCGGCAAACCTTGCCGCGCGCGGGCTCGTCCTCGTTCCCGAAGGGCGGCAGGTCTTTCCCGAACTCACGGTGCGCGACAATCTCCGCCTCGGCGCCTTCGCCCGCCGCACCTGGCCGGATCGCAGCGAACTCGACGCGGTTTTTGACCGTTTCCCGCGCCTTGCCGAGCGCAGCCGCCAGCGCGCCGGACTGCTCTCGGGCGGCGAGCAGCAGATGCTGGCGATCGCCCGCGGCCTCCTCGCCCGCCCGCGCGTGCTCTTGCTCGACGAGCCTTCACTCGGCCTTGCGCCGCAAATCGCAGAGCGCCTGTTCGCCGATCTCGCGACGCTGGCCGCGGAGGGATTGACCATGGTCGTCGTCGATCAGATGGCGACGCTGGCGCTCGGTATCGCCGAGCGCGCCATCGTGCTCGAAAACGGCCGCGTCACCCATTCCGGCAGTGCCGCCGACCTCGCCGCCGATACCGGCCTCGCCGCCGCCTATCTCGGCGGCACGGGCGCTCGGCCGCTTGTCTCCCCCGCACTCTGACCGAAGAAGGAAATGCGCATGATCCTTTTGCAGGTGCCGGTTCTCGACATCACGCCGCTTCGCACCGGGGACGCGCCGCCGCGCTATGCACCGACGACGTCGGGGGTGCATCTTCGTAGCCAATTCACCCGCACCCAGGCAGCCTGAGCATGCTTCGTACCCATGACCGCCATGGCTATTCGGCCATCACTGCGCGCCCCGATTTCTGCTGGCCGGACGGCAGGCGCCTGGCCGTCTATATCGCGCTCAATCTCGAACATTTCGCGTTCGGGGAGGGCCTCGGGGCGGAACTCATTCCCGGCGGGCCGGCGCCGGACGTGCCGAATTTCGCCTGGCGCGATTATGGCAACCGCGTCGGCGCATGGCGGCTGCTCGATCTTTTCGAGGCACTCGGCGTGCCATCGGCGCTGTTGCTGAACAGCAGCCTGCTCGATTATTGCCCCTCCCTCGCCGCGGCATTTCTGGCGCGCGGCGATGAGATCGTCGGCCATGGCCGCACCAATTCGGAACGCCAATCGGTGCTCCCGGAGGAGGGGGAAGCGGCACTGATCGCCGAGGCGACGGCGCGCATCGCCGGATGGTCGGGGATGTCGCCGCGCGGCTGGCTTGGCCCCTGGCTCGCGGAGAGCCATGTCACGCCGGATCTACTGCGGGAAGCGGGCTATCATTACCTTCTCGACTGGTGCCACGACGATCAGCCGGTCTGGATGCAAACGCGCTCCGGTCCCATTCTTTCTCTCCCCTATCCGCAGGAAATCAACGACATTCCGGCCATCGCCGTTCGCCGCGCCAGTGCCGCCGAGTTCGCCGACATGATCATCGACCAGTTCGAGGAGATGTTGACGCAGAGCGCGGCACAGCCGCTGGTGATGGGGATTGCGCTGCACGCTTATATCGTCGGCCAGCCGTTTCGCCTGCGCCATCTGCGCCGCGCGCTCGCCCATATCGCGGCCCGCCGCGCCGATATCTGGCTCACGACGCCAGGCGCGATCGCCGCCCATTTCCGCGGCCTCTCTCGATCAGGGATAGCGGGCAGCTATAGCGGCGATCAAGTATAGTCGGTCAGCCGGGAAAACCCGCACCGTCGCGGGGAAGCGCGGTCCGCCCCCAGTGCCGCCGGAGCAGGGCGAAGAGGGCCATTGCGGTGGCCAGTGCTGCCAAGGCAGGTGGCTCCGGGACGTCAGACGAGGTCGGAATGCCGCTCAGATCGCCGGTCGGCAGGGCGAGGTTGTGGATTTCCCCGCCCTGATCGATGGAAGAGCCGATCACCGCGCCGGTGAGGTCGCCCGAGGGATTGCTGATCGCCGCCTCCGGGGCGAGGATCTGCCCGGCCCAGCTCCCGGCGAAATTCAGCGTCGAGGTATCGACGAAATCCCAGATCACGCTCTGGTCATTGGCGAAAGTGTTGAGATTGGGGAGTGCCGCCGTGGAATTTCCGGACACGACGACGATGACGGCGTCGAGCCCATTCGTGTTGATGCCGGCGAAATTCTGGTAGCCGGCGAGATCGCTCATCGTCGTCGTGAAAAACCCATAGGTCTGGCCGCCGAAATTGCCGCTTGCCGCGGTCGCGGTGAACGAGGTCGGGCCGTTCTGGACATAGGGCCCGATGGTTTGCGCGCCGCTCGTGATCGCGAGGCTGGCAAGCGAGGTGCTGAGATCGGTGAGAGCGCTCTGGAACGGCATCGTCGCGCCGAATGGGAAGACGGTGCTGGCGGGAAGCCCGGTTTTGATCGTGCCGGGGGTGGCGTTCTGGGTCGTGCCGGCCGTCGCGGCAGAGGTGTTGATGAAGCTCGGGTTGCTGATCTGGCCGGCATTCTGGCCGACGATGTTGACGCCGCCGGTGTGCTGGAGCGAAAGATTGCTGCCCGCTCCATTGCTGCCTTGGATGAAAGCATCGCCGCTCAGCAGGGTCGCGCCGCCAGAGACGTTGCCCCACACATTGAGCGCGCCATAGGTTGCGCCGAGAGCGGCATCGCTGGTGTCGCCGGTGCAGCCATTGAAGCAGATATTATGGCCCGTGCCGGTGAAATTTCCGCCGACCGCGACACGCCCTTCGGTTTCGTTATTGGCCGCGTAATTGCCGAACGTGACGACGTTGAACTGGCTGAGCACCGCATCGGCCAGTGCCAACTCGCTCGCGCTGAGGCTGCCGGCGCGGGCGGGCGGGCTGAGCATCAGGGTGCCGGTCAAGACGGCCAGAGACAGCGAAAGAGGCGAGAGCTTCATAGCGGTCTCCGGAAGGCCGGCAATGGGATGCGCGTCTTGTAACGTCAAAGATCCATTAAATCAAATTAAAAATTGATATACTCCGCGGCTATTTCGACGTCAGCGTGCGGCACGCTTTCGCTGGCGGCGAATCATGACCAGAGCCAAGGCGCCCGTGAGA
>JAKAQU010000078.1 GCA_021819535.1 Pseudomonadota bacterium
CGATCTCTCGGCCGGGAAAACATGCCCGCGCGTGCCCCCCGCGGCGAGCACGATCGGGGCGGGCGCTGGGCCGCGCATCAGAGCATCTCCTTCATCGTTGCCCGTCTCATGGCGCATCGCCGTGATGGCGCCGGCGGGTCAGCGCCAGCAGCATCCCCATGCCGAGCGCGACCGCGAGCACCGAAGAGCCGCCATAGGAGACGAAAGGCAGCGTCATGCCCTTGGTCGGAATGAGATGGAGCGAGGAGGCCATGTTGACGAAGGCTTGCAGCCCGAAACTCGCGATCAGGCCGGAGGACGCGAGAATGACGAAGAGATCGCGCTCGCCGAGCAGGCGCAACAGGCCGCGCACGACGATGAAGGCAAAGACGCCGAGCAGGGCGAGCGAGACGGCGAAGCCGAATTCCTCGCCGACGACCGCGAAGACGAAATCGGCATGGGCATCGGGCAGAATGTCCTTGATCCGCCCCTCGCCCGGCCCGCGCCCCCAGAACCCGCCATTGCCGAAGGCTTCGAGCGCCGTCGTGATCTGGTAATGATCGCCCTTGCCGGGGTCGAGAAAGCGCGCAACCCGGCTGTGGACATGGGGAAACAGGACATAGGCGGCAACGCCGCCGCCGCCCATCGCCGCGAGCGCGGCCGTGACCAGGGCGAGATTGAGCCCGCCGAGATAGAGCTGCGCCAGAAACACCGCGGTGATGACCGCGAGCATGCCGATATCGGGCTGCGATTTGAGCAGCAGCGCGATCACGCCATAAAGGGATGCGGCCAGCAGACGCCCGGGGAAACGCGGCCGGCGCGCGCGCTCGGCGATCAGCCAGGCGGCGATCACGGCGAAACAGGGTTTCAGGAACTCGCTCGGTTGCAGCGACATCCCCGGCAGCGCGATCCAGCGCCGCGCGCCCTTGATCTCGACCCCCTTGAACAGGGTGAGTGCGGTGAGCAGAAGGGCCGCGATGCCACCGATGAGCGCAAGCCTGCGCACCGCGCGCGGCGAGCAGAGCGAAACCGCGACCACGATCCCCCCGGCGAGCGCGAGAAACACCACCTGTTTCAGGATCAGCGTGTCATGCGCATCGCCGATGCGCTCGGCAACCGCCGGGCTCGCCGCCAGCATCATGACATAGCCGCAGCCGATCAGGACGCCGAGCGCGAGCAGCGTCCAGCGGTCGATCGTCCACCACCAGCGGCCAAGAAGCGAGGTATCGGCGCGGGAAAGTGCCGGCATCAGCCCCCCTCCCCGCGCGCGAGCCGAGCGATTTCGCAGCGAAACGCCTCCCCGCGCGCCTCGAAATTCGCGAACTGATCGAAACTCGCGCATGCCGGGGAGAGCAGCACCACGGCGCCCGACGCGCGGGCCGCGGCAAAGGCCGCCGGCACCGCCCGCGCGAGCGTCCCCATGACGCGATGGGCGACGCCATGGCGCGCGAGGGTCGTGGCAAACGGCGCCGCGTCGCGCCCGATCAGCAAAGCCTCGACGAGGCGGGGGAAATAGGGCGCGAGCGGCTCGATCCCGCCCGCTTTGGCGATCCCGCCGGCGATCCAGACGATGCGCGGATAGCAGGCGAGGGCGCGGGCCGCGGCATCGCTATTCGTCGCCTTGCTGTCATTGATGAAGACGACGCCATCGATTTCGGCCACCCGCTCGGCGCGATGGGGAAGGCCGGGGTAGCTCGCGATGCCGGCCGCGATCTTTTCCCGCGCAACACCGAGGGCAGACGCCAAGGCCGCGGCGGCGGCGGCGTTTTGCGCGTTGTGCGCGCCCGGCAGGGCGGTTGCCTCGCCAAGATCGGCGAGCACGCCGCTGCGGTCGCGGAGCAGGCCGGCGGCGTCGGGATGAATATCGGCATCCGCCCGCGTCATCCCCGAGATGCGCACGAGCCGGGGGATTTCGAGCGTTGCCACCACTCTCTCGCTCTCCGCATCGTCGATACCGACGACGGCGCAGTCCTCTGCCCGCTGGCGCGCGAAAATCGCCCGCTTGGCGGCGATATAGCCGGCCATGCCGCCATGCCGGTCGAGATGATCGGGCGAGAGATTGAGCATTGCCGCCGCATCGAAGCGGAGAGACGCGATTCGCTCCAAGAGATAAGATGACATTTCGAGGACATAAGCGCCGTCGTCGGGCAAAAGCGGCAGCGCGAGCGCCGCTGGGCCGAGATTGCCGCCGGCTGCGACCGGGACGGAGGCGCCTTCGAGGATATGCGCGAGCAGCGCCGTCGTCGTCGATTTGCCGTTGGTGCCGGTGATGCCGACGAACCGCGCCTTCGAACCCGCGGCACGCGCGGCGCGATAGAGAAATTCGGCATCGGAGAGGATCGGCAAGCCGTGTTCGAGAAACGCCGCGGCCAGCGGGTGCGGCGCTGGCAGGCGGTGCGGGATGCCGGGCGAGAGCAGCAAGGCATCATTGCCTTCGGGCGAGAGCGGCGCGACCGTGATCCCGCTCGCGCCGGCCGCGTCCCGCGCCGCTTCGCGATCATCCCACGCCCGCACCTCGGCCCCCATCGCCACGAGCGCGCGCGCCGCCGGCAAGCCGTTCCGCCCGAGCCCGAGCACGGCGATTTTCTGGCCGGCAAAGACTTTAGGAAATTCGCTCATCTGATCTTCAACGTCGCAAGGCCGATCAGGGCGAGAATCATGGAGATGATCCAGAAACGAATGACGATGGTCGGCTCCGCCCAGCCTTTTTTCTCGAAATGATGATGGAGTGGGGCCATCAGGAACACCCGCCGCCCGGTGCGCTTGAACCAGAACACCTGGATGATCACGGAGAGCGTCTCGACGACGAACAGGCCGCCGACGATCGCGAGCACGATTTCGTGCTTGGCGGCGACCGCGACCGCACCGAGCGCGCCGCCCAAAGCGAGGCTCCCGGTATCGCCCATGAACACCGCCGCCGGCGGCGCGTTGAACCAGAGAAAGCCCAATCCCGCCCCGATCAGCGCCGAACAGAAGACGGCGAGTTCGCCGACGCCGGGGACGTGGTGAAGCTGCAAATAATCGGCAAACACGCGGTTGCCGACGAGATAAGAGATAAGGCCGAAAACGCCGGCGGTGATGATGGTCGGCACGATCGCGAGCCCGTCGAGCCCGTCCGTCAGATTGACCGCGTTCGATGCCCCCATCATCACCAGGGCGCCGAACAGGGGAAAGAAAACGCCAAGCGGAACCAGCGCCTCCTTGAACAGCGGGAGCGAGACGCCGGCGCCGAGCGGAGGCCGCGTGAGCACCATGAAGGCGGTTGCGGCGAGGAGGCCGAACCCCGCCTGGCCCACGAGCTTGAGCCGCCCGGGAAGGCCGCGCGTATTGCGCTTGCTGAGCTTGAGATAATCATCGGCGAAGCCGAGCGCGCCATAGCCGAGCGTCAACCCCATCGCCACCCAGACATAAGGATCGCCGAGATCGGCCCAGAGCAGCGTCGAGGTGAGAAGAGCGATCAGGATCAGAACGCCGCCCATCGTCGGCGTCCCCTTTTTCGCGACCAGATGGCTCTCGGGCCCGTCGTCGCGAATCGGCTGGCCCTGGCGCTGCATCGATTTCAGCCAGCGGATCAGCGGCGCGCCGATGACGAAACTGACGACGAGCGCCGAAAGACACGCAGCACCCGAGCGAAACGTGAGATAGCGCAGCAGATTGAACAGAATGAAATGCTCGGCGTAGGGCCGCGTCAGCGTGTACAGCATCAGCGCGCCTCCCGGGCGAGGGCATCGATCACGAGCGACATGCGGCTGCCGAGGCTCCCTTTCACCAACAAAACGTCCCCGGCGCGAAGATGCGCGCGCACCAGCGGCGCGAGTGTCGCCGAATCGGGGGCATGCGCGCCACGCCGGGCGGTGGGGATGGCAGCGAAAAGCTCTTCCATCAATGGGCCGCAGGTGAAGACCAGATCGGCGTTGGCGGCGGCCACGGCGGCGAGGGCGGCGTGTTCGCGCGGCCCCGCCGCACCGAGTTCGCGCATATCGCCGAAGACCGCGATCCGCCGGCCCGCCTGCATCCCGAGCACGGCGAGCGCCGCCCGCACCGACGCCGGCGAGGCATTGTAGCTCTCATCGATCAGCGTGATGTCGCCCGCCGGAAGGCGAAGCGTGCGCCGCGCGCCGCGCCCGGCAAGGCCCGCGAAACCGGCGAGTGCGCCCGCCGCCCTTGCGGGATCGAAGCCGAGGGCCGCGATCGCGGCGAGGGCGGCGAGCGCGTTCTCCGCCATGTGCCGCCCCGGGATGCCGAGACTAAACGTGATTTCCCGCCCGCCGATCGCGGTCCTCACCTCGCTTCCCGTCGCGTCGCCGGAAAACGCGAGCAGATCCACATCGCCCCCCTCGCCGAACGTGACCACGGGGCGCGCACCGGCGACTTCCCTGAGCAGGGCGAGATAGGGGGTTGCGGCCGGGAGAATGGCGACCCCGTCCGGCGGCAATCCTTCCATAATCGAGGCTTTTTCCCGCGCGATGGCCTCGAGGCTGCCGAGATGGCCGAGATGGGCGGGGGCGATCGCGGTGATGATCGCGGCGTGCGGGCGGGTGATGCGGGCGAGCGGCGCGATCTCGCCGGGATGGTTCATGCCGATCTCGATCACCGCGGCCCCGGCGTCGGGCGGCAGCCGCGCGAGCGTCAGCGGCACGCCCCAATGGTTGTTATAGGAGGCCTCGGCGGCATGGACGCGCGTCTCTCCGGCGAGAGCGGCGCGCAGCATCTCCTTGGTCGAGGTCTTGCCGACGCTGCCGGTGACGGCGATGATTTTCGCCCCCGCCCGCACCCGGCCATAGGCGCCGAGCGCGGTGAGACCCGGCAAGGTATCGCCGACCATGAGCAGCGGCGCATCCGCGGGGAGGCCGGGCGGGATATGATCGACCATGGCGCCCGCGGCACCCCGCCTCAGCGCATCGAGGACGAAATCATGCCCGTCGCGCTGGTCGCGAAGGGCGATGAAAAGATCGCCGGGGGCCGCGTTGCGGCTGTCGATCGCAACCCCTTCGGCCGAGAACGTGATTTTCATCGTGCCCGCCGTTGCGGCAACCAACTCCTCG
This sequence comes from Pseudomonadota bacterium, assembly GCA_021819535.1. Classification (GTDB taxonomy): domain Bacteria; phylum Pseudomonadota; class Alphaproteobacteria; order Acetobacterales; family Acetobacteraceae; genus Acidibrevibacterium. Next base: position 5,025 of record JAKAQU010000078.1, read on the forward strand.
GCACTCCAGAGCGGGCTCATGCCGCCCTCCCGATGAGTGCGCGGATCACCTCGGCGTCATCGAAGGGGATGGTCTCGGCGCCGATGACCTGGCCCTGCTCATGCCCCTTGCCGGCGATAACCAGGAGATCGCCTTCGCCAAGCCCCGCGATCGCTTCGGCGATCGCGGCCCGGCGGTCGCCGATTTCGGTCGCATCGGGGCAGGCCGCGCGGATCGCGGCGCGGATCAGCGCCGGGTTTTCGCCCCGCGGATTGTCGTCGGTGATGATGGCGCGATCGGCGCGCGCGGCGACGACCGCACCCATCAGCGGCCTTTTGCCGGGATCGCGATCGCCGCCAGCGCCGAACACGATGGCGAGCTTCCCCGTGGCATGCGGGCGAAGCGCCTCCAGAACCCGCGCCAGCGCATCCGGGGTATGGGCGTAATCGACATAGATCGCGGCCCCATTGGCGAGACGCGCCACACACTCCATCCGCCCGCGCGCGCCGGTGAGATGGGGCAGCGCCGCGATCGCGTCATCGGCGCCCAGAGCCTCGGCGAGAGCGGCCGCGATGAGCGCGTTTTCCGCCTGAAAGCGCCCGGCGAGCGGAAGCCGGAGGGTCTCGCGCCGGCCCCGGGCCGCGATCACGATCTCCTGGCCGTCGGGAAGCGGCGTCACACGCTCGAGCGCGATCGCATCGCCCCCCTCGCCCACGCCGAGGAGACGGAGCCGGCGCCGCGCCGCGATCGCTTCGAGTGCCGCGCGGCTTTCGTGCTCGAGGTCGGTTGCATAGGCGACCGGCGCCCCTTCGGGCAGCAATGCCGCGAAAAGCCGCAGCTTGGCGGCACGATAGGCGTCCATGTCGCGGTGGTAATCGAGATGATCGCGGGTGAGGTTGGTGAAGGCACCGCCGGCGAGACGCACGCCGTCGAGCCGGCACTGATCGAGCCCGTGCGAGGAGGCCTCGATCGCGAGATGGGTGATGCCCGCCTCGGCGAGGGCGGCGAGCGTCGTCGCGAGCGCCACCGGATCGGGGGTGGTGAGGCTCGGGCCGGGCGGAAATCCTGGCGCTTCCAGCCCGAGCGTGCCGAGGCTTCCCGCCCGATATCCGGCGCGAGCCCAGATCTGGCGAAGAAAGGTCGCAACACTGGTCTTGCCGTTGGTGCCGGTGACGGCGGCGATGATTTCTGGCTGCCGCAAGCCGGCGAGACGCGCCGCGATGAGCGCGAGCGCCCGGCGCGGTGTCTCGGCCCGCAACAGCGGCAGCAATGGAACATCCGCCGGCCAGACCATGTCCCGTGGCGCGAGCACGGCGGCAGCCCCGCGCGCCAGCGCCTCGGCGATGAACGCCCGGCCATCGGCGCGGGCGCCGGGAAGGGCCGCGAACAGCGCCCCCTTCGTCACCGCGCGGCTATCGGCGGTGATCGCGGCGATCTCGACCCCGGCCCAATTCCCTTCCGGTAGAACCGGGGTTGCGAGCCCATCGATGAGGTCAGCGAGGCGCAACGCCGGTATCCGTCGCTGGTTCGGAAAACGCGGCGAGGAGGGCGGGCAGCGCCGCCTCATGGCGCCCGTCATGTGACGGCTGGGCGCGAAGCGGGGATGGGCCGGCCGGGGTCGCGGCGGCGGGCAGCGCGGGCGGCGCGATCGTCGCCATCGGCGGGCGGGAGGGCGCGCCCGCGCGCGCCGGTTGCAGCGGAATGGCGAGCGAGGCCTCGATCGCGCCGGCATTCTCGGTCTCGGGAAAGAGGCCGAGCATCGGCCCGATGCGCGCGATCACCCTTCCCGCCGCCGGGGCACTCACCTGGCCCGCGGTCGAGAAGAACCCGGTCGCGGCGTTGCCGTGCGGCTCGTCGAGCATCATGTAAACCGCATAGCGCGGCGCGTTCATCGGAAAGACGCTGACGAAGGCCGAGACATTGGTGTGCTTGCGATAGCCGTGGGCGCCGACCTTCTCCGCGGTTCCGGTCTTGCCGCCGACGAAATAGCCGGGCACGTCCGCCTTCTTGCCGTAGCCCGCGGTGACGACGAGGCGCATGAGCCGGCGCATCACCGCGGACGTGCTCTCCTCCATCACCCGCACGCCCTCCGGCATCGCGCCGTCGGGCAAAGCGAGGATGGTCGGGCGCAGAACGAGGCCGCCATTGGCGATCGCCGCCGTGCCGCGCACGACATGGAGCGGCGAGACGGCGATGCCGTGGCCGAAGCCGATCGTCATCGTCGCCACCTCGCGCCAATTGCTCACCGGCGGCACCATGGGGCGCGCGGCCTCGGGCAGTTCGATCCCGACACGATCGAAAAATCCCATGGCGCGAAGCCATGCCCGCTGCCGCTCCGCCCCCACCGTGAGCGCGATATGGGCGGCGCCGAGATTGGAGGAATAGGCGAGCACTTCGGGGAGATAGAGCCAGCGATGCTTGCCCTCGAAATCGGTGATGGTGAAGCGCCCGATATGGATCGGGGCGGAGGCGTCGAACTGGTCCCAGAGATGGGCCGCCCCCGAATCGAGCGCCATCGCCGCGGTTTGCAGCTTGAACGTGCTGCCGGGCTCGAACAGGCCGGTAATCGCGCGGTTGAAGCGATCGTCGGGCGGGGTCGCGCCGAAGGCGTTGGCGTCGTAATCGGGAAGGCTCACCATCGCCAGCACCTCCCCCGTGCGCACATCCATGACGATGCCGGAGGCACCGATCGCCTGGAATTCGGTCATCGCGGCGAGCAATTCCTCGCGCACCACCGCCTGGACGCGGACATCGAGGGAGAGGTGGAGTGGGGCGGGATCGGTGCGCAGCCGGGCATCGAAGGCGCGCTCGGCGCCGGCAACCCCCCGCTCATCGACATCGACCCCGCCCAGCACCTGCGCCGCGACCCGGCCGAGCGGATAATGGCGGCGCTCGGAGACCTGAAAATAGAGCCCGGGGATGCCGAGATCATTGATCGCCAGCTCCTCGCTCGGCGACAATTCGCGGGCGAGATAGACGAACGCCTTGTTCGACGCGAGGCGGGCGGCGATGGTGGCGCGGTCGAGCCTCGGCACGACATGGACCAGTTGCTCGGCGATCTTGGCCGGGTCCATCACCTCGTGCGGATTGGCGTAGAGTTCGGCGATGGGCAGCGAAAGGGCGAGCGTCTGGCCGTTGCGATCGACGATCGCGGCGCGCGCGAGGCGTGGCGCCGCGGGATCGGGGGCATCGGGCGAGGCGGGCGGCGGCGCGACGATGAGGGGTTTTTCCGGCGGCGGGCGGAGCGGCATGAGGATCGTCGCCAACGCGAGCTTGACCGCGACCGCGCCGAACAGGGCGGCAAATCCGGAGGCAGTGAACAAAAGCCTGGCATGGGTCTTTTCGATCAGCGCCCGCCGCGCGAGATCGGGGGCGGTGACCCGCACATTCTCCATCTGCGGCACGGCCGCGGCGCGCGGCGCGCCATAGGCGCGGGCCGGGGCAAAGGGCGGCGGCGCATCCTTGGGGGGGGGCGCGGTCACTGTCCCTCCGGGCGGTTGGCCGAGAATGGCACCGGCGGCGGCAGCGCGGCATGGAGGCCGCCGAGCGCCGAACCTGCCGACGGCGCCGAACCTGCCGACGGCGCCGAACCTGCCGCGGCCTCTGGCGTGCGGCCGGCGCGGGATGGTGCGCCGAGCAGCGTCGCTGCGACCGGGCGCAACACCGAAACCGCGACCGGCTGCGGCGCGATCACCGGCGCCACCGGCCGCGCACCCGCCGCGTTCACGGCGATGCGCACGGGGGACGCCGCTTTCGGCGAACGGCTCGCCTCCGTCGCGGGTGCTGCGGGGTGGAGGTCGGCCGGATGGGCGATAACGGGATGGGCAATGGCGGGATGGGCAATGGCGGGATGCGCGGTGGCGGGATGCGCGGGCGCGAGCGTCGCCGGCAGCGTCGGCGCAAGGGAGGCAACCGCGGGCGGCCTGGTCTCGGGTATCCCCGCCTCCACCGCCGATGCGGGCGAGGTCGGGGTTGCGGAGGTCGCGAGCGCCGCCTCGGCGTCGTCATCGCTCCCTTCCGTGGTCGCGCTCGCGAGCGCGATCGCCGGCAAATGGCGATCGAGTTCGGCGAGCGGCACGAATTGCGTCGGCGCCAGCGGCTTCAAGGCGAGATAGCGGGCGGCAAGATCGGCGAGCCGGTCGGGCTGGTTCAAAAGCGCCCATTCCGCCTGCAGCATCCCCTCCTTGGCGCGCAACGCCTCGGTCTCGCGCATCGTCGCCGCGATCTGGCGATCGAGCAGCAGGGTGCGGTGCTTGACCTGGTAGAGATAGAGGCCGGCGCCCGCGGCGAGCAGCAGGGAAACCATGGTCAGAGGGCGGATCATGGCGTTCTGGCCTCCCGTTCCGGCGCAGCACCCGCGTCATCCGGGCGCCGCGCGAGCGCTCTCAGCCGCGCACTCCGCGCCCGCGGATTGGCACGGAGTTCGGCGGCGGTGGGGCGAAGTGCGCGCGGGGTCAAGAGTTCGAACGCAGGTGCTGCGGCTTCGAACAGGCGGCGCGGATCATGGCGCGAGGGAGATGCGCCGCGCCCGCTCGCCGCGCGCATGAAATGTTTGACGATCCGGTCCTCGAGCGAATGGAAAGCGACGACGATCAACCGCCCGCCGGGGCTGAGGAGGCCCGCCGCCGCTTCCAGCCCGCGCGCGATTTCGCCAAGCTCGTCATTCACCCGGATGCGCAGCGCCTGAAAACTCCGCGTCGCCGGATCGATGCCATCGGCGCTCGCCGGCACCTCGGCGCGCACCAGGGCTGCCAGCGCCTGAGTGGTGGTGATCGGCGCCTTCGCGCGGGCCGCGACGATCGCGCGGGCGACCCGGCGGGCATGCCGCTCCTCGCCGAATTCAAAGAGAACATCGGCGAGTTCGCGCTCGGGGAGGGTGTTGACGAGATCGGCGGCAGATCGGCCGGCCTTCCCCATGCGCATGTCGAGCGGGCCATCGGCGCGGAACGAGAAGCCGCGCCCGGGATCGTCGATTTGAAACGACGATAGGCCGAGATCCATCACCACGCCATCGAGGCGCGCAACCCCGACCCCGGCGAGCAGCGCCAGCATGTCGCCGAAACACCCCTCCAAGAGCGTGAGCCGGCCGGGAAAACGCTGTGCGAGCGCGGCACCGCGGGCGATCGCCTCGGGGTCGCGGTCGATCGCGAACAAGGTGCAGGGGGCAGCCGCGAGAATGGCCCCGGCATAGCCGCCGCCGCCGAAAGTCGCATCGAGATAGCGCCCGCCCGCGCTGGGTGCGAGCAGCGCCAGAACTTCATCGCGCATCACCGGCACATGGCCGCAAGGGTGGGACGCGATCATGGCGCGCCCGTCGCCGGCAGGGTGACGCCGCGCGTGCGCGCCCGCTCGCGCGCTTCGGCGCGCCGGCGCGCCGCCGCACCCGGCTCCCAGATCTGGAAAATGCGCCCAGATCGGAA